>JBBQCR010000171.1:0-7261 GCA_038318935.1 Phycisphaerales bacterium | reverse complement strand
GACCCGCACGGTGTCGCATGTGCTGAAGGCAGGGGTCAAGGTCTACGGTGGATTCGTCGGATCCGAGACGCAGTTAAGTCAGCGGAACGCGGCGGTCAACGTCACGATCATCTCGGGCGACCTCGCCGGGAACGACAATGTCGTTGCCTCAACCTACGCGGACAACTCGCATCACTTGGTGACCGCGACGACGGGCACAACCGGACTGCTTGATGGCTTCGAGTATCGGGCGGGAAACGCCAACGGAAACGGTGCGAGCAACCAAGACAAGGGTGCGGGCATCATCCTACTGGCGAGCCAAAGCCCGACGATTCAGGCCTGCCGCTTCATTGACAACCGCTGCACGTTCGGCGGCGGCGCTGGCTACCTTCTTTCGAGCAGTCCCAAGTTCCTCGATTGTCGCTTCGAACTCAATCAGGGCGGCAGCTTTGGCGGAGCATTCGACAGCGCCAACTCGACGCAGCCGACCTTCGAGCGCTGTGTGTTCATTGGCAACAAGGCTGCGCGAGCTGGTGCCCTGGAGTTCTTTGGTGGATCGCAACCCAAGGTGACCAATTGTCTCTTCGTCGGGAATCAGTCGACCGGATCGGGCGGCGGTGGCGCGATCTGGATTGGGTCCTCGTCCAACGGCACGTTCCGCAACATCACGGTCACCGGCAACAGTGCCTCCACCGTTGCGGGCGGCGTCTTCAACACCGGCGGTACGTCCACGTTCATTAACTGCATTTCCTTCGGCAACACCGGACCTGGCACGATTGCTGACAACGGCATCAAATCGCAGGGCGGCAGCTCAACAATCAGCTTCAGCGACGTGCAGGGAATCGGTGCCAGCGGCGGCAATCTCAATGTCGATCCGCAATTCGTGAACCCCGGGGCCGCGAACTACCGACTTCAAGGCACCAGTCCGCTCATTGACGTGGGATCGAACGCCGGTGTGCCGGCAGGTACCACTACCGACCTCGACGGTCTCACCCGCATCGTGAACTATCCCGGCGTGCCGTTCGGAGGCCCCGATACGGACATCGTCGATATGGGCGCGTACGAGACCCAGATCCCGCCGCCGCCGGTGTGCGTTGGTGACCTCGACTCCAGCGGTCAGGTGGACGCGTCGGATCTCGCCGTCCTGTTGGGAGCGTGGGGGACAGCGGCGGGCGATCTCGATGGCAGCGGTACGACCGACGCCGCGGATCTCGCGATTCTGCTTGGAGCATGGGGCAGTTGTCCCTGACGATCGAGCCTGCTTGATGGTTGCACTTGACGGCGACTCTTGCCGTCCTGCCGCTACACTCGCGTCCCCGTGACGTCGAGGTGGGTGTGATCACGCCGAGGCGACTCGGGAAAAACTCGCAACACTCGCAACACGCGCAACACTCTCGAGACTTTCCATAAGGGGGCATCGCCATGGACAAACTGCGACGATCGTGGGCGCTCACGAAGGAAAGCTGGGGAGTGCTTTGCGCGGACAAAACGCTCTTACTGTTCCCGCTCATTTCATCGGCGGCGCTGCTTCTCATCATGGCTTCCTTCGCCGTCCCGCTCATGTTCTGGATCGGCGGCATGGACGAAGCGCAGCGCGAGGCGATGAGTTCTCGCAACATGCCGATGGCGGAGCGAGTCGTCCTCATGACGATCACCTTCGGCTTCTACTTCTGTACTTTTACGGTGATGAACTACTTCAACGTCGCTCTGATCGGCGCTGCGCTTGAGCGGTTCGCCGGTCGCCCAGCCAGCGTCGGTGTCGGACTTTCGATCGCGACCAAGCGCATTCCGCAGATCCTCGCGTGGTCGGCTGTGGGAGCGACGGTGGGTATGGTTCTGAAGCTGCTTGAAGAACGGGCGGGCATCTTTGGTCGCATCGCTATCGCGTTGGTCGGAATGGCCTGGGCCATCGGGACTTTCTTCGTGGTTCCGGTTCTGGCTGCGGAAGGCGTCGGTCCGATCACCGCGATCAAGCGCTCGGTACAGGTGTTGAAGAAGACTTGGGGCGAAGCGGCGCTCACGCGACTCGGTGTCGGAGTAGTCTTCGGATTGCTGACGCTCTTGGTTGTTCTCGTTGGCGCCGGCGTTGCAGTCGCCGCGATGGCAGCTCTTGACTCGGTTGTCATCATGATCATTGCGATCACCGTGACGGTGCTCGCGGTCATCGCACTTTCGCTTCTCTCAACCACCTTGCAGACAATCCTCCAGGCCGCCCTGTACCGGTACGCGGTGGATGGCCGGGCACCACAAGGCTTCGACCCGCGCACGTTGGGCGGCGTCTTCCAACCCAAGGCCAAGTGAGTCGCGTCGTCTCCGTCACCGGCGAGTTTGCTCACGACGTTCGTATCGGCGCAGGTATCGCGCTGCGCCTTGGCGACCGCCTTCGCGAGCACCGGATCGCTACAGGGACGCGCGTGTTGTTGGTCGTCGACTCCAACGTCGTTCCGCACGCGGAACGCATGCGGGCTTTGCTGACGGCGGAAGGTCATCACGTCCACCGATGCGATGTAGTTGCCTCAGAGGATCGCAAGACGATGCCCGCGGTTGAGGCGATCTGGGCGGCCGCTCTTGCGTCGGGACTCACACGTCACGACCTGATGATCGCCATCGGCGGGGGACTCGTCGGCGATATCGCGGGGTTCGCCGCCGCCAGCTATCTCCGCGGTGTTTCCATCGTGCAGGTACCGACGACGCTGTTAGCGATGGTCGACGCTTCAACGGGCGGGAAGACCGGGATCAATCTCCGCCTGCCCGACGGTTCGCTCGGGAAGAACCTCGCCGGGGCGTTCTGGCCGCCGCTGGAAGTCATCGCCGATCCGACCCTGCTCTCGACGCTGCCTGACCGTGAACTCCGGTCGGGTCTGGCCGAATGCGTGAAGCACGCGATCATCGACGGCGAGGAGCACTTCCAGTTCCTGGAGCGATCGATCGATGCCATCCTGGCCCTCGACCCGGCGACGCTCGACGACCTTCTTCATCGCAGCGTGACCGTGAAGGCAGCGATCGTCTCGAAGGATCCGCGGGAGCGCGGGGTGCGAGCGACCCTCAACCTCGGGCACACCTTCGGGCACGCACTGGAGACCGCCGAATCGCTGGATCTCACGCATGGCGAAGCGGTTGCGATCGGCCTCGTGGCGGCGTGCGTGGCCTCGGGGGACGAGGGACTCACCGCGCGGGTGCGGGCACTCTTGGGGCGAATTGGGTTACCGGTGGGGTTGCTGGGTGCGGGCACGGCAGCGGTCTCCGTCACCGAGGTCCTTCGTCGCATGGGGTGGGACAAGAAGATGGATCGAGGAACTCTGCGATTCGTGGTGCCGAGGGCGATCGGAACCGTGGAGCCGGGAGTTGTCCTTCCCGACGCGACCGTGCAGGCGGCGCTTCGTGCGATCGGATGCGGTTGAGCGGTGTCGGACGCGAGGCACGAGGCGCGAGGCGGCCCGACTGATAAGCTGGGTTGCGGAACGTCCGGAAAGCCGCACGCTTCGCCCCTGTGATCGCCGATAAGGCGACTGGACCTAGTGGTTCGTTCGTTGGGTCCGGTTGTTGGGGAGGGGCGAAAATCGAGGTGTTTCACCTATGCGCACCATCGCCATCGTCAATCAGAAGGGCGGCTGTGGGAAAACGACGACCGCGATCAATCTCGCGGCAGTGTCCGCGCGGCGCGGACAACGCACGCTGCTGGTCGACATGGATCCGCAATCGCATTGTGCCGCGGGTCTTGGTGTACCTGAAGCGCACATCGAGCGTGGCATCGGCGAAGTGCTTCTGGGAAATCTCGATCGTCCGACCGACGGCAGTGAGTTCCTCTGGGAAGTCGGTCGCAATCTTCATCTTGCACCAAGCACTGTCGGACTTGCTGCCCTCGAGGCAGCGGCCGGTGGCTTGAGCGGACTGCCTGATCGTGATCGCCGACTCGGTCGACTGCTCGCGTGGCTTCGGCCTCGATTCGATCTCTGCATCATCGACTGTCCACCGACGATCGGTCTGCTTACCTTCAATGCTCTCCGCGCTGCTGACGAAGCAATCGTGCCGGTCGAGACCGGTTACTTCAGCTTTCGTGGCGCGGAGAAACAACTCGCCACCATCGCCAAGATCGTTGAGCGGCTCGGTCGCCCGTTGCCGTTCCGGCTCTTGGCGACGCTGTATGACGACACTCGGGCCGTTGATCGCGACGTCCTCGACGGTCTGCGGAAGCGCTACGGCGACGCGGTGATTCCCGTCGTGGTGCGCGATCACGAAGTGTTGCGCGAAGCGGCGAGTCTCGGTCAAGCGATCACCGAGTACGCCCCCAATTCAGGTGCAGACGCCGACTTCGAGGCGCTTGCCGCGTGGGTCTTCGAGCATCCGACGGCGGTCCCGCGCCCGATCGATCCTTCCAACGACACGCCGCGACCGTCGACGGCTTCGATCCGCATTCCGCCGCAGAGCGAGTCGCCGCCGTTGGCGCAGGGGTTCACGCCGCGGACCTTCGCGTCGATGGTCCCGCAGCCGCTGCAGTCTGCGGGGACAGTTGGCCAAGCCGGCGCAGCGCCCGCCACGAGTCGCGCCGCCGAACTGGTTCGACGCGTACGAGAGCTCTCGGTCAAGCCCTCGCACGCCGAGCTCGACATGCTGCGAGCGCCGAGCACCGGCACGATGCCGACTGAGTCCGTCGCGCTGACCAACGTGCGACTCGCGGTGCCGCGAGGTCTTGCCCTTCGCGTCGGCGTCATGGGTGACTTCAACGCCTGGAACTGCGATGAGCTGACGCTCCGTTCCGACCTCGGCGTGTTCGAAGCGATGCTGCCGCTCGGTGCGGGCCGGTATCGCTATCGCCTGGTGGTCGATGGCCGCGAGACGCTCGATCCAATGAACACCGTGCGTGACCTCGGACCGGATGGCCGGGAGGTCAGCGTTCTCTTCGTTCCCAAGCAACCATGATGACCCGCGACGGGCAGGCGATTCGAACCATGCGACATCAAGCCGAACCTGACGCCACCGCCGAAGAGCATTTCTCGCGAACCTTCCGCGACGCTGACGCGCATGGCCGGGGTCCGAGCCTCGATCCCTACGAGGAGTTGGCGTCGCTCTTTCTCACCGACGGTCCGGAAGTGCCACCGCCGCTTCCGTTCGGCGCGAATTTCGGAACTCCATCGAGAGACACTGCATCAACGCGCGACGCGCGGCACGAATCGATCGACGACGCGCACGCCCTGACTGCCCCAATCGAAATCGCCCTCGTCGGGCATCTGCCAGTGATGGGTGGACTGTGGTTGACGCAGTACGCCGATCAGGTGGCGCGACAGGAAGGTCCGACGGCGCTGCTGCGACTGGATCGCGGCCAGATCACGGTGGAACTGCTGCGAGCGCCGGATCATCGCGGCGGACTCGACTCCGTCGAGACGCTGGACGAAGCCATGCAGATGCTCGCGGAGGCAGCGAACCACTGGATCATCTGTCCGCAGGGCGAAGCGACCGTCGATGGTCCGCTGCCGGCCGATGCGCTGTCGCTGATCACTGGCGGTGACGACGCGGCGACCGTCGCCGCCTATCGCATGATCAAGTGTCTCGCCGAGCGCTGGCATGTCGCTGGCTGGCCGGTGCCGCCAATCGGACTGGTGGTTCTCGGGGCGACTCCCGAGCGAGTCGACGAACTCGTCACCAAGCTCGATCAGACCACCAAGGCGTTTCTCGATGTTGACTTGACGGTGGTCGCCCAGCATCAGCGGATGGACGCAATCGAGTCTGCTGGACGGCGAACGTTCATGGACGTCGAAATGTCCTTGGCCGACGCGTGCCGGAGCATTCGCGTAGCCAGCGCTTGGACTCGACGGCAACGGCAGGGGAAGCCCCTCCCTGCAGTCCTGCCAACACCGATCGTGACGCCGATGCCCGGGCAGGCGACATCGACGACAGCGCGGTCTGCTCCGCGCTCGTCGGTCCCCTCACCGAAGGTATTGCCGGGCGTCAAACTATCGCCCAAGCCGATCGGCCGTGAAGTCATCAGTCCAGCGCCCCGACTCGCGCCGCCGCGCGAAGCGGGCATGGCCGTCGAGCCAGCGCCCATCGGAGCGAGCCTCGCTGCCATGATCCCCGGGCTCACTGCGATCAACGCGGCCTGTCCATCGCACCGTGAGGTCGAACTGGCCGTTGATGCCGAAGGGGTCCTCCATCTGATCGTCGTCTTCGCCGCGATCGCTTCGCTGCGGCCGGTAGAGGCCTGGGCTCGCGCTCACGCCGACCTCCTGCGCATGGCGTGCCCGCGCTTCGGTGGCGACCGATTCCTCAGCCACGTCGTGACTACCGACGCCCCGGCGATCGTGCCACTTCATGGCTCTGGCCTCGCGCTGCATCTCTTGGTCACCACGCAATCGGGCTCGGTGCAAGTCGCGCTGAATCGGCTGTGAAGCAGGTGCGGGAACCATGTGCCGGAACTGGGAAGAAGGATGCGCCACCGGTCTGTTCGGTGTCCTCTATGAATCGGTGTTGAGCTGTTCCCGCAAATCGCCGACTATCCAACGACATGGACGCGATCCCCACGCTCATTCTCGACTTCGACAGCACCATTGTGCAGGTCGAAGGTCTCGACGAACTCGCCCGTCTTGCGCTCGCGGACGATCCGAACCGTCTGCGTGCGATCGAAACGATCGAAGCCATCACGCGACAGGGGATGGACGGCGCGATCGGCATCGACGAATCCCTCAGCCAGCGCCTCGCAGCGATTCGGATCGAGCGTCATCACATCGACGATCTGGTGAAGCTGTTGCGCGGCAAGATCAGTCCCTCGTTCCGGCGCAACAAACGAGCGATCCGCCGCAATGCCGATCGCATTCACGTCGTCTCCAGCGGATTCCGCGAGTACGTCGTGCCGGTGTGCGAGGAGCTCGGCATCGATCCCTCGCACGTGCACTGCAACACCTTCACCTGGGCGAAGAAGGGTGATGGCAAGGAGAGTGTGAGCGGGTTTGATCGTGGCTCACCGCTCGCCAAACCCGGTGGCAAGGCCGACGTGGTGCGACGACTGCGACTCGACGGTCCAGTGGTTGCCGTCGGAGACGGAGCAACCGATTGCGAGATTCGCGACCTCGGGGCGGCGGCCGAGTTCGTTGCCTACTGCGAGAACGTTGAGCGCGATGGTGTCGTTCAACGCGCCGATCGGGTGGTCCGCTCGATCGACGAGGTGCTCTGGCTCTATCGATTGCCAGGCTCGCCGAGCTTTCCAAAGTCGCGCATGGTGGCGCTTCTTTTAGAGAACATTCACGCGGACGCCGCCGACATGCTGCGTCGTGAAGGCTACCGGGTG
>JBBQCR010000170.1:0-7270 GCA_038318935.1 Phycisphaerales bacterium | reverse complement strand
GCGACGAAGCCGAGGGCAGCGGCGATCGACACGATGGACGGGAAGGACGAGTAGTTTCCGCCGCGGAGCACCGCGACACAGATGAGGAGGAGCGGGATGAGCATCGGTACGATGAGAGCGATCGCACGCCAGGCGGTGAATCGCATCGTCAAGCCGTCGATCACGACCCATTCGACCGGTGGCGGCGGATCGCCACACTCCGGGCACACGGCACCAGCGGGCAATCCCCGTCGGGTGTGTCGGCAGCGCAGGCAGAAGCTCATGAGACGTCGCTTTCGCGTACTGCGCGACAGAAGGCGCGAATGAGTTCCGGGTCCTTGATGCCGCGCGTGCGTTCAACACCGCTCGACACGTCGACGGCAAAGGGACGCACAGCCGCCATCGCCGCCGCGACCGTGGAGGGCCTGAGACCTCCGGCGAGAAAGAGCGGTTTGGTGAGGCGGCCGATGTGGGGCGCGAGATCCGCGTGACAGAAGGACTCGCCGCCACCGCCGCGCGGCCCGTCCACGAGCAGTGCCCCGACGTGCGGGCACGCGTCCCACGCGTGAAGCGATCCGACGTCAAACGGGAAGCCCTTGATTGTCGGCCGGGTGATGCCCCCGAGGAACTCACAGTCCTCTGAGCCGTGGCATTGCACGCGATCGGCGAATGAACAGGCGGCGAGCGTCGAGTTGTTCGGATCGACGAGAAGGACGACGACTTCGAGACCGCGCAACCGTGCAACATCGGCAAGCGTCTGGGCTCTATCGATCGTCACCGCGCGCGGACTTTGCGGCCAGAGTACGAGCCCTACGAAATCCGCGCCGTTCTCTGCGGCGGCGAAAACATGTTCCTCGTGCGTCACGCCGCAGATCTTGATGCGGACGTGCGATGACGATACGGCCGTGCTCATGTCGCGCACTCCCGCAAGAGCGCCTGGGCGAGGGTTCGCTGATCGGCGTCGTGCAGCCGTTCGGGCAACCCCTGCAGCAGCGGCGTCGCCTTGGTGGGTTGTTGCAGCCGACGCAGGTAGACGATTGACAGCATCAGGCGGACTTCGTTGGCCTTGGTGTCGTTGGGATACGCGGCGAGGAAATTGGCGTACGCCTGCGCCGCGAGGGGCGAGTCGCCTTCGGCCATCGCCCGATTGGCGAGTTCAAGTTGGGCGTCGGCGTGCAGTGTCGATTCGGGACTCACGGCGACGAGTTCGCGATAGGCTTGGCAAGCGCCGGTGCCGTCGGTCGAACGCAGTCTCGATTGCGTGAGTGCTCGCAGCTCCGCTTCCCGAACCGTTCTTGGATCGAGCGGGCCTCCCTTCGTGACCGCGCCTCGGGCTGCACCACCCATCCATGGCGTGGGCCCGTCACCGCGGAGCGCCGCCCGCATCTGCCGGCGTCGGAAAAATTGTTTGGTGGCGTACAGCAGATCCCAGTCGCCGCGCGGCACCACGCCGAGCTTGAGAAGGAGCATGCCACCGAGCACGCCAAAGAGCATGCCACCGAGGTGGGCCGCATTGCCGACGCCACTCCGCATCAAGCCGCTGCGATCCATCAACAACTGCAACACGTCGATGACCACAAACAGCCCGATGAGCCAAACGCTGGCGACATACATCACGCTCATCGTGAACAGGTAGAAGACTCTGGTCTGACTGCGTGGGAAGAACGCGATGAAGAGCCCGGCGACCGCAAAGACCGCCCCGCTCGCTCCGATGCACGGGGTATTGCTGACCTGCCACTGGATGAGATTGGCGAAGAGCCCGCCGAGGAGATAGAACCCGAGGAAGCGCCAGAAACCGATGTGGCTCTCCACTGGCTTGCCGAAGGCCCACAAGAAGATCATGTTGCCGACGATGTGCCAGGCGCCGGAGGGGTCGTGGGTGAAGAACGACGTGACCCACCGCCACCAATCGAGGTGCCGAGGGTCGAATTGGGCCCACTGAACGTACGCCTTGATAGGGTCGATGCCTGACGCAGGGTCCAACCAGTGGCTGGCCACCCCGGTCCGCATCGCCACGAAGGCAACCACGTTGACCGCGATGAGGAGCGGCACGGCGATGACAGGCCGACGGCCGTCGCGATCGGTCCCGAGCGGAATCAGCATGGGACGGAGTGTAGATCGCGGCGAGTGCAGGATCGGTCTGGCCGAGCGAACAACGGGTGATTCAGTCCCACTCCGGCAGTCTGAGCAGTTCCGATCCCGAAAAGAATTGCAACAGCCCCCCCGTGACCTCTACCATGCGGGACTTCGCGATGTTTGCATGCGCGAACGCGCCCGCGAGTGGGCCAGCACGACTCGGGCAACGAGCCGCGTTTCCTTCGTTCACCGCGATCTCCCGCTGGAGTTCGCTTCAGGAGTCTCCATGACCGCCGCAGTCGAGCCCGCCAACGCCGCAACTTCGAAACCCGCCTCTGAGGTCGCGCCCGCGAAACCGGCCTGGGACAAGGGACTCGCCAACACCGTCGCGGCGGAAACGGAGATGTCCTTCATCGATGGCGGCAAGGGGATCCTTGAGTACGTCGGGATCGAGATCGATAGTCTCGCCCGCCACTCGACCTTTGAAGAGACGGTGTTCCTCCTGTGGAATCGTCGTCTGCCGAAGAAGGCCGAACTGGCTGCGTTCGAAGAGTCGCTGCGAGCCGAGTACCACCTCGCGCCCGAAGTGGAATCAATCATCGCCGCGCTGCCCAAAGACGCGACGCCGATGCACGCATTGCGAACGATGGTGTCGGCGCTCGGCACCGTCGATCCGCACGCCGACGACGATTCGATCGAGGCGAGCCAGAAGAAGGCACTGAAACTCGTCGCCAAGACGCCGGCGCTCATTGCGAACTTTGATCGTCATCGCAAGGGCAAGCCGTTCGCGAAGCCCGACCGCAGTCAGAACATCGCCGGGTCGTTTCTCACAATGCTCACCGGTCAGAAGCCGACCGACGCGATGAACCGGGCCTTGGACGTCTGCCTGATCCTGCATGCCGACCACGGACTCAATGCATCGACCTTCGCAGCCCGTGTGACGATCTCGACGCTCTCGGACATGTACTCCGCCATGACGACGGCTGTCGGCACCTTGAAGGGACCGCTGCACGGCGGCGCCAACGAGGAAGTCATGGTGATGCTCAACGAGATCGGCACGATCGATCGCGTCGACGCGTACATCAAGGACAAGCTGGCGAAGAAGGCCCTGATCATGGGCTTCGGGCATCGCGTCTACAAGACCGTCGATCCGCGAGCAACCTACCTCAAGACCTTCTCGAAGCAGGTCGCCACCGATACCGGCAACCAGAAGCTCTACGAGCTGTCGAACAAGATCGAGCAGCTCATGGCGTCCGAGGTCGGAGGCAAGGGTATCTGGCCGAACGTCGATTTCTACTCGGCGACGACCTATCACTCGCTGGGTCTTGAACTCGACCTCTTCACCCCGATGTTCGCCATGAGCCGCATCTCGGGATGGAGCGGCCACTGCATCGAGCAGCTTCGCGACAATCGCCTGATCCGACCCGCGGCGCTCTACGTCGGTCCGCACGGAGCGAAGTACGTGCCGATCAGCGAGCGTTGATTCGCATCACAGCCGAACGACCACAGGGCGCCGCACAGGTGTGCGGCGCCCTGTTTCTTGAGATCGCAAGAGGCTGGTGATCGCAAGCGGCTGGTAATCGCAAGCGGCTGGGACCTCAAGGCAGATCGGGCACGCCCGCCGGCTGCTTCTCCCACCAGAGGAAGGGATACGTCTTTCGCAGCACGTTCGTGCCGCAATGGACCTCGCCGCTCAGCACGTGGTAGTGATCAAAGTCCTCGACGAAAATGACGTTGCCGGCCCCGAGCGCTGTCTTGATCACGTCGTCGAAGGGCTTGGTTTCGACGCCGCCGACGGGGCGGAACCGAGGGCCTTTCTGGGCTGCCACGAAGAGCTTGCCATTGGCCACGAGAATGTTCGCCGCGCCGGGAGTCCATGCCACCGCCGTGCGATCGACGATCTTGTCGGTCGCGTCGAGCTTGCCGGTGTAGAGCACCGGAACCTCAAGGAATGTTGTCGCCGCGCCCGAAACGACCTTGATACCCACCCGGATGAGGTCGACCTTCTTCTGGGCCTCAATGTTGAGCGTCTTCATCCGTTCGCCTCTGCTGCCAGCGACGGTTGGATCGAATTCCTTGCGGGTGATGGTCGCAGGAGTCTTGTTGAGCGGGAAGACGAGCCCCGCGAGCGGCGACGACGGCGCTTCCCACCAGTGCGTGTCTTCGACGACCACGTACGAACTCGATCGATCGGGAACGACGCCGCGGTGCCAGGTCGGGCCGACGTCCGTCGCGTACGCGATCGAGTTCAGTTCCGCTGCTGCCGCGTTGTCCGCGGGGATCGCCTGAATCGGATCGGTCATCGCGAAGCTGTCCCAGACGGTATCAAGCGCCAGCGTGTGAGAGTCTGGGATGGCCACGATGTGGGCGATCTGCCCGGCGCCCGTGCCGTCGTAGATGCGTACGAATCGCCATGGAATCGGTGGGCTGAGGAAATTGGCATCGAGATCGACGATGGTGTTGGGGCTTCCGCCCTCGGCGATGCCGTGGCCTATTTCGCCGATCGAGAAGAAGGTCGCCCAATCGGGCGGGGCGTCCGAGGGACCGCGCGGCTTGAACGGTGGAGGAGCGGCGAAACCTCCGCCGAATCCGAGCGTCTCGTACGCCAGTCGCGGCGACGCAATGATCACCGTCATCGGCGCGCCTTTCCAGAACGTCACGACTTCGTCGACGTGTCCGACCGCCAGCCAGGAGGTGTTGACTTCGAAGGGCGGCTGTACTTCCTGGCTTGCGAAGAACTGCTTCTTCTTCGCGCTGATGGTGTTGCCGACGCAGATGCGCCCAAGCGGATCCGTCGCCGTCGGCGGGACAAGTTCGATGTTGCCGCCGTAGTCACCGGAGTTAGCGCCGGCAGACATGGGATTTCGATAGATCCCCACGTTCGGAGCGACCGGTGTGGCGCCCATGAGGAGTGCACGCCGCCACAGGGCGTCACCGATCTTGGCCACGATGTCCTCGCCGCTGCCGTGATGGCGCGTGTAGGCGGCGATTCGCACTTCGCTGCGGGGCGTGCGCGAGAATCCGATCTCGACATCGTCCTGAGCCCACTGCGTGTCGGTCGCGAAAGTCTTGGGTTGGCCCGCGCCGAGTCCGCTCTCAAGATCCTCGAGGAACTTGTCGTTGGGAGTTGGGACGACGATCCATCCTGCCGCTGCGTCGAAGGCGGGAATGAGGGCCGACATCGTCTTGGCAAAGACCTGCTCGGCATCGAGCGTGTTGGGGAGCGCGATCCACGGCGCAACCTTGAGCAGCACGTCGTCAGAGCCGAGCACCGCGCCGGTCTTGGCATCGCGGCACTCGATCTCAAACTGCACGAATCCGTCGAACAGCATGTCGGCCGTGAAGCCCGCGACGCCGCCCGCTTGGAGTCGGTACTTCAGTCCCTCGATGCCGAGCGTCGTCGGATCGGTTTCGCTGAGGTACGGGGTGATGTCGAACTCGACGTCGGTCTCCGTCGGTCCGCCCCAGAACTTGGCGGTGCCTTCGGCGATCTTCTCGAAGACGTGGATCGCACGAATCTGATCGAGCGAGCCGATCTTCAAGTACACCTCGTGATTCGTGAGGTCGGGGACGGCGGAGACGACCAAGGGCGTGATGTCCGACGTGTCACCGGTGTTGATGACATCGTCAATGATCACCACATGCTCGTCGCGGTCGTACTCGGCGGCGTCGGCCTTGCCGTTCTTGTCGTCGTCGTCGCAGTTGACGAGAAAGAACGCTCCACGATCACGCGTCCACTTGTCCTTGCCAGCCTCGTCGTCGCCGTTGACGACGTTGTCGCGATTGGTGTCGACCAGCAGGGTGATCGGGCATTCGTCCGGACAGGGCCCCCAGGTGCGAAGGAGAATCGCAAGATCGATCGGACCGACGTTGCCATCACCGTCGAGATCGCCGCAGCCGGTGGTCGTCGGTCCCCACGCGGCAAGAAGTATCGATAGATCCGAGGTTCCGACCGATCCGCTGCCGTCGAGATCGGAGGGACAGGTCGGTGGAGCAACGCAGTCGCCACCTGCCTGAGCCGTCGAGGCAGTGGCGAGGGCGAGCACAGCGCCCACGACGATCCGACGACCGCGCACACCATGCATTGAACGCAACAAGTTGTCCATGCTGACCATGATGACCATGATGACCATGCTGACCCCCGATGTTGAAGCTCTCGATGCCTGCGGTCCGTCCGCTGGCGATCACGACTCATCATGAGCGACTCCCCCAATTGTTCTTGCAGGTCATTCCGCAGATTTTCGGAAAAGTAACCCATTGCAAGTGTGGTACCTTTCGGCAACACCTTTGGAGTCCACGCATGTTCAGTTGCCTTCCCGTGCTCGTTCCGCTCGTCATGTCATCGCTCCCCGGTGATGGCGGCACACTGAAGTACATAGAGAGTGGCGCCAGCGACAAGATCGGCTACTACGCCCCGATCAGGCTTGAGCTGAGCGACACCGCGCCGGACTCGCTGAAGAAGGCACCAGCAGGGCTGACTGCACCGCTCTATGGCCTCATCACTCCCGCCGGCGTCAAGGGTCGCGCGTATCACGTGATCCTCGACGAGCCCGAGGGCAAGCCAGCAACGCTCTTCCTCGACAGCAACGGCAACGGGGATTTCACCGACGATGGGACCACCGAGTGGTCGGGCAAGGCTCGTCCCGGTCCCGATGGCAAGGAGTACACCATGTACTCCGGCGGAGGAACGATTGAGCTGGTGACCGACGGCAAGCCCTTGAATGCACACCTCCTCGCGTATCGCTTCGACAAGACCGATCCGAAGCGTGAGGGAATGAAGCGCACGCTGCTCTACTACCGCGACTACGCGGCGGCGGGCGAACTCTCGCTCGGCGGCAAGAACTACAACGTGATCATCGAAGATGCCGCTGTCACCGGCGACTTCACGGGGGCTTCGAAGCCTGAAGCTCCCAAGTCCAATCCCGCGGGGGCCGACCCCGCGAGGCGAGAGCGCGGCCCGATCCGACTGCTCATTGATGTGAACGGCAACGGCAAGTTCGATTCGCGCGGCGAGTCCTTCGACGCCAAGGAGCCCTTCAACATCGCTGGCACGACATGGGAATTGGCGTCCATCTCGCAGGACGGTACCAACGTTATTGCCAAGGTCTCCGACAAGACGGTCGCTGAGATTCCGACACCGCCGCAGCACGAAGTCGGCAAGCCGATCCTCGCGTTCCAATCGAAGGACATGGACGGCAAGGACATCAACTTCCCA
>JBBQCR010000169.1:0-7273 GCA_038318935.1 Phycisphaerales bacterium | reverse complement strand
AAGCGCTGCGTTACACGGAGCCGATGCTGTTCAGGCGGGTCGGTCGGCAGTGCGCTCGGTGCGATGAGAAAGACCTGATCCGCATAGGAGGTTCGTCGCACGGCTGTCGACGGGACGATCACGAAGGGCTTCGCTTCGCCGACCGGCACCCGAATCTGCACGAACATGCCCGGCAGGATTCGTCCATCTGCATTGGCGACGAGACCGCGTACGCGGGCGTTGCGGGTGTCGTTGCTGACGGTGGCGTCGACCGCGACAACTTCGATGCGCACCGGTTCATCGCCAAGCACCGCGCTCGTTGCCATCACGACAAGCCCAGGGCGGACGCGCGAGAGATACTCCTGCGGAATCGTGAAGTCGAGATAGATCTTGTCCGCGACTTCCTCCAGCATGACTACCGGTGCCCCTTCGGCGAGGTATTGCCCTTCGTGCACGGTGCGGATGCCGGTGCGCCCCCGGAAGGGCGCGATCATCACCTTCTTGGCGATCATCGCTTCCACCTGGGCAACGCGAGACTTCGCCTGATCTACTTCGGCGAGCAGCCGGTCGCGCTCGGCCTTGGCTTTCTCGACGTCTGAGGTGCTGCGATCAACCTCGATCGGTGTCGCCGCGAGGTTCTTGGCCGCTTCCATCGTCCGCTTGAGTTCGGTCTCCGCGAGGTTGAGGCGAGCGTCACCGACTGCAATGCTCGCTTGGGCTACTCGAACGCTGGCCCGCGCCGCAGCAAGGTCCGCTTGTTCGCTGGTGTCATCAAGCGTCAGGAGCGGCTGACCAGCCTCGACGATGGTCCCCGATTCAAAACCGAGGGACTTGACGCGACCGGCGACTTCGTTGCTGACGCGAACCGATCGCAGCGAGAACGCTGTGCCCACGAGATCCGACATCGGACGCCACTCGATCTCGCCTGCTTCGACGATCCGCACCGACTCGGCCGGTTCGTAGCCAGGCCCGCCAGCGCCGGACTCTGCAAGCTGCCGATACTTGTACAGCGCGAGACCACCGCCGACGCCGAGCAGTATCGCGAACACCGAAACACCCGTAAGGAGGGGAGCGAGTTTCATGAGGATGCCTTCTTTCTGCGGCCGGAGGGAACGGGTGCGTGCTTCGTGATCGCAGTCGTCTTCGCGGGCTTCGTTCGCGTGTTCTTGGTGAGGACGGGTTTCGAGTTGGGCTTCGAGTTGGGATTTGGTATCGCAACTGCTTTCGTCGCGCCCGCATGGGCGACGAATCGCTGGAGTGCGCCACGTACAGCGGAAAGACGCTGCGGCGTCCATTCCGAAAGACCAAAGATCCAATCGAACCAGATTCCGTGCACCGTCAGGTGAACGAGATCGCATACGCCGGGAGGAAGACGATCGAGGGCGAAACGCTTATGCATCTCGCGATTGACTTCGCGGAGCGGTTCCACGTGTTTCGGATCGTGTACGAGAGCCGCGACCAGCACCACTGAACTACGACGCATGGCGTCGGTCCAGTGCTCCGTCGAGGAGAGACAGGTATCGAGAATCGCTCGGACGGCCCGCCCCGGACCGGTCGGTGTTTCCGCGTAGCTCGCGACGGTGTCCTCGCGCCACTCGTTGATCTTGCGGTGGACGAGGGCATCGATCAGGGCTTGCTTACTCGGGAAATGATGCAGCAGGCCGCTCTTGCTGAGTGCCGCTTCGCGGGCGACCGCGTCGATTGTCAGCTTGCCGATGCCTTCGCGAAGTACGACTTCTTCCGCCGCGTCGAGCATCCGATCGCGGCTGACATCGCGTGCGGACCGAGATGTCGCGGCCTGTGGCTTCTTCGAGGGCATGGGGTCGCGAAGCATACCGACCGAATGGTCGGTCTGGAACCCGGCAGCGAACGACAGGCACAATTTTCATCGTCCGACAGAGCCTGCTGCGGACCGCTTCGCCCGCCGTGGGCGGTCGAGAGCCCAGGAGCGTGTGTCCGTCTCACTTGCTGGCTGTCGGAGCCGTCACGATGCGTCCCGCATTCCACGATGCCTCGTCCAACTTCCATCCGCCGCCGAGAGCCTTGTAGAGTCGGACGACTGCGGTGAGCTGCGACGCCTGGGTGCGGGCCAGTTCGAACTCTGTGGGGTAGAGCAGTTGCTGGGCATTCAGAACTTCGTAGTAACTCGACTTGCCGGCCATGAAGCGCTCAAGCGAGACATCGACCGACTCTTGATACGCACTCACCGACTTGGCGAGCTGGACGCGGATTTCCTCCAGCTTGTATCGTGCGATCAGGGCGTCCGCCACTTCGCGCAGCGAGACTAGGACCGTGCGGTCGTACTCGGCGACCGACTGCATCCAGACTGCTCTGGCCTGGGCGATTTCGGCGTCGGTAAGTCCGCCGTCGAAGATCGGACCGGTGACGGTCGCGGCGACCGACCACGCCACGCCGGCGCTCGAGAACTCCGCGAGATCCGGGCTCACCTGACCAAAGAATGTGGAGAGGCCGATCTGGGGAAGCTTGAGCGCCTCGGCGGCACCGATTCTCGCGTTGGCGGCACGAAGTCGGGCTTCAGCCTGGAGAATGTCCGGACGTCGCTCAAGAAGTTGTGAGGGGATGCCTGCCGGAACGTCGGGCGGGGTCCGCTGAGCAAGGAGATTCTCGCCGCGCGGGATTGGAGCAGGGGCCCGACCAAGGAGCACATTGATCTGATTCTCCTTCAGGTTCGCCGCGAGTTCGGTCCTCGGAATGTCCGCCGCAGCCTGCGCCAACGCCGCGTTGCCTCGCGCAACCTCAAGATTGGAAGCCGTGCCGTAATCGCGGCGCAAGGTGAAGATGCGAACGGTCTCCACATAGGAATCGGTCGCGGTGTGGGAAATCTCCAACTCACGATCCAATAGCACCAGATCAAAATATGCCGCCGCCACGTCGGCCACCAACGACAGCCGGACGGCATTGCGTCCTTCCTCGGTCGCCAGCACATCGGCGAGGTCGGCGTCGTTCAGATTCCTGAGCCGCCCCCAGACATCGAATTCCCATGCAGCGCTGAGTAGCCCCGCGAACGCGCCTCGTGTCTCCCCGTTGTTGTACGCCGCACCGCCGATGAATTCGTTGCGCCCGCCGCTGACGCCGGCGCCGTAACTGACACTGGGAACGAGGGCCGCATTGGACTGCCCGGCGATCGCGCGGGCCTGCTCGATGCGGGCCACGGCGATGCGCAGGTCGAGGTTGTTGGCGAGGGCCTCACGGATGAGCGACTGCAGCGCGGGGTCCTCGTAGACCTCCCACCACGCGAGATCCGCAAGCGAGCCGACGCTTGCAGCGTCGGGGCCTTCGATCCCTCGATACGTGCCGGGTAAGCCCGCTTCGGGACGGACGTATTCGGGACCTATCTTGCAACCCGCGAGAAGGAGGACGCTGGTGAGCAGAACTCGTCGCATGTCAGTGCGCCTTTCCGTTCCCAGCGTGTGCGGTCCGTTCCGCATCGGGCAAAGCATCCTTGCGAGCTCCCGTCATGCGTTCGATCGCGTAGAAGGTCGCAGGAATCAGGAAGACCGCGATCAAGGTCGAGAGCAGCATGCCGCCAATGACCGCGGTGCCCATCACCTGACGCGAGACGCCGCCGGCGCCGGTTGCGATCGCCAGCGGCACGCAACCGAGAATGAACGCGAAGCTGGTCATAAGGATCGGTCGGAGTCGCAGGCGCGCGGCGGTCAGTGCCGCATTGAGGAGTGACTCGCCCCGCTGGTGCTCCTGCCGCGCGAACTCAACGATGAGGATCGCATTCTTCGCCGAGAGGCCGATGAGCATCACCAATCCGATCTGGGCGTAGACGTTGTTGTCCATCAGCCTGAGCCACAGCGCGAGGAAAGCGCCTGCCACAGCGATTGGGGTGACCAGCAACACGCTGAAGGGGAGCGACCAGCTTTCGTACTGCGCCGCCATAATGAGGAAGACGAATAAGAGCGAGAGCCCGAAGATGATGGCGGGCGAGACTCCTTCTTGAGCGGCCTTCTCCTGAAAGCTCATGCCGATGTAGCTGAATCCCATTTCGCGCGGCATCGTCTCGGCGAACGTGTCCTCGAGCGCCTTCATGGCCTGCGCCGAGCTGAACCCGGCTGCCGCGCTGCCGTTGAGCTGGGCGGAGCGAGCGAGGTTCAGCCGCATTGTGAACTCCGGGCCCTGCACCGCCTCGAAGCTGGTCAACGCGGAAAGCGGCACCGACTTGCCGGTGTCGTTGCGCACGAAGAATTGGCCCACTCCGTCCGGCGTCGCGCGGAAGGCCCCTTCCGCCTGAACGTAGACCTGCCACTGGCGGCCGAAGCGATTGAAGTAGTTGACGAAGATGCCGCCCATGAAGCACTGCATGGTCTGATAGACCGACGACAACGCCACGCCCTGTTTCAACGCCTTCTCCCGCTCGACGGTGAAGAGCAATTGCGGGACGGACGGTTGGAGGGTTGTCGTAACGCCGCCGATCTCGGGACGCTTGCGCACCGCTTCCATGAACGTCTTGGTCTGCGCCGCAAGATAGGGAACGTCGTTGCCGCCCTTGTCCTGCAGGACGAAGGTGAATCCTCCGGACTGGCCGATGCCGGGGATCGCCGGCGGCGGAAAGGTGAACGCAACGCCCTCGGTCATGGTCGTGAGCTTTGCGTTGATTGAGCGGATGATCGCGTCGGCGAACTCGTCGGGCGTCTTGCGCTCGTCCCACGGCTTCAGGCTGATGAAGAACATGCCCGCGTAGGTCTGGGAGACGCCTGCCAGGAAGTTGTAGCCGCTGATTGCGCTGCAGAATTGAACGCCGGGGGTCTCCGAGATGATCTTCGACGCGCGATCCATCGCCGCCTCGGTCAATTGAAGGCTCGCCGCGTCGGGCAGTACCAGACCGCCGTAGATGTAACCTTGATCCTCTTCGGGAAGGAAGCTGGTGGGAACGCGCTTGCCGAACCAGCCGGCGCTGTAGGTGAGGGCGCCGAGTAGGAGTGCCGCGATGACGAGCTTGCGAATCAGAAAGCTGCAGACGTGCACGTAGCCGTCGGTTGTCTTGGTGAACGCCCAGTTGAAGCCCTTGAAGAACATACCCAAGGGGCCGCGTGATTCCTTCTTCGGACGCAGGAGTAAGGCAGAGAGTGCCGGGCTGAGCGTGAGGGCGTTGAAGGCGGAGATGATGACTGACACCGCGATCGTGACGGCGAACTGCTGATAGAGACGTCCGGTGATGCCGGGGATGAAGGCAGTCGGAATGAACACCGCTGCCAAGATCAGGGCGATCGCGATCACGGGACCCGACACTTCCTCCATCGCCTTGAGCGTCGCTTCCTTGGGCTTCATGCCCTGTTCGATGTGATGCTCGACCGCTTCGACAACGACGATGGCGTCGTCGACCACCAGCCCGATCGCGAGGACAAGACCGAACAGTGACAGCGTGTTGATCGAGAAGCCCAGCGAAGGGAAAATCGCGAACGTCGCGACGAGCGAGACCGGCACGGCAAGGAGTGGAATCAACGTCGCGCGCCAGCCCTGCAGGAAAAGGAAGACCACGATGATCACTAGGACGAGGGCCTCGATCAGCGTGTGCACGATTTCAGTGATGCCTTCGCTCACCGCCAAAGTTGTATCAAGGCAAATCTCGCAGGCGACGCCTGGGGGGAAGGACGCCCGCAATGTCTCAAGGCGCTTCTTCACTCCGTCAGCCGCGGCGATCGCGTTGGAACCCGGAAGCTGATAGAGCGCGACGATCGCGGCAGGCTTGCCCTGGAACTTCGCGGACTGGAGATAGTTCTGCGACCCCAGTTCGATGCGGGCAACGTCGCGCACGCGGACGATCGAGCCGTCACCGCCGGCACGCACGACAATGTCGCCGAACTCTTCGGCCGTGACGAGTCGTCCCTTGGCGCGGACGGAAAGCGTCTGGTCTTGGCCGGTCGGCAAAGGCTCGCCGCCGATCTGCCCCGCAGGATTCACCGCGTTCTGCGTCTGGATCGCCGAGAGGATCTCGGGAACCGTAATGTCCATCTTTGCCAGACGGTCAGGCCGGACCCAGATGCGCATCGCGTACTCGCCTGCGCCGAAGACCGACACGCTGCCGATGCCCCTGACTTGGGTCATCGCGTCGTTGATATTGATGTTCGAGTAATTGGCCAGCCACTCCGAATTGCGGCTTCCGTCGGGCGAGAAAAGAGCGAACGCCAGAAGCGGAGCCGATGTCGATTTCTCCACCGTGATGCCGAATTCGCGCACGCTCGACGGCAATTGCGGCTGGGCCTGCGACTGCCGCATCTGCGCGAGGATCTGGTCGGTGTTGACGTCCGTGGCAATGTCGAAGTTGACCTTCAAGGTCATCTGGCCATTGTTGGAGTTCAACGAGTACATGTAGTTCATGTTGTCGACGCCGCTCATCTCCTGTTCGATGGGCGTGGCAACAGACTGCTCGACCGTGAGGGCATCTGCGCCGACGTAGGTCGTCTTGATCTGAATCTCGGGTGGGACGATGTTGGGGAACTGCGCTGTGGGGAGCGACAGCATCGCCGCCCCGCCGACGATGGTCATGATGATCGCGATGACGATCGCGACGATCGGACGATTGACGAAGAACTTTGCCACGAGGAGTCACCCGGCGATGCCGGAAACCTCCATCGCTCTGGTTCCGAATCGGATCGACTGAGCGCTGCTGCGCTTCTCCTGGGGATCGACGGCTTTGGGGGCCGCAGGCTTCTTTTTCGACTTCTTTGCGGTAGGTTCCTTTGGACCGCCCGGTGTCCACGGCTTGGTAGTCACCTGCGATCCCGCTCGGGCTTTCTGGAAGCCTTCCACGACGAGGGTCTCTCCGACCTCGAGTCCACTCAGGACGATGACTTCCGACGCACTCACCTGCGGTCCGAGGACTACCTGTCGAATCTCGGCCTTGTCGTCGTCACCCACGACCATCACCGCGAAACTGCCTTGCACCTCCATCGTCGCGCGGGGCGGGATGACGACTGCATCCTTCATCACCTTGGTGACCGTCCGTACGCGGGCATACTGACCTTGACGGAGCAGCTTCTCGGGATTCGGAAAGACGCCAACGATCTTGATCGTTCCGGTCTTGAGATCAACTTGGTTGTCTGCAGCCGAAACGGTTCCAGTGTGTGGGAAGACGCTCCCGTCAGAGAGAATCAGTTGTAAAACGGCCTTTGCCCCATCGACCGGCTTGCCGCCCAGTCTTTCGGCTGCGGCGAGGTACTCCTGTTCGCTGATCGGAAAGATCACCCGGACCGGATCGATGGTGGAGACGCTCGTGAGCGTTCCCGTGCTAGGTCCCACAAGGTCACCAACCTGGGTCGTCGCG
>JBBQCR010000168.1:0-7309 GCA_038318935.1 Phycisphaerales bacterium | reverse complement strand
GTTCGACCTCGGTGACAAGGTGCAGGCGATCATGCTCAAGGAGAAGAACATCCACCCCAACGTGGACTTCCCCTGCGGCATGACGTACTTCATCATGGGAATCCCGGTGCCGCAGTACACGCCCATCTTCGTGGCGAGTCGCATCACCGGTTGGTGCGCCCACATCATGGAGCAGCATCAGAACAACCGGATCATCCGGCCGCTCGCCGACTACAAGGGGCCAGCACTCCACAACTGGAACGGCTGAGGCAGAGAGTTCCCACTGGCATTCCGAATGGAAGAGGACGCGCGGAGCGTCGTGGCGTCGCGTTGCCCGAAAAAAGCGCGAGCCGCGGATCAAGTCCGCGGCTCGCGCCAGAGGAGAAAGCTTGTTGGCCCGCGCGTCGGCGATCTGTCGTCAATCGATCACGCGGATGTGGGACGGATTGTAGAGCGAGGGACGCAGTCTGTCTTGGCACCGTTGAATGTGGCGTCGCTGTCAATCCTGCCACCGGATTGCGTTGACTGGATCGCTCGTCAACGGGCTGGGGCAGACTCCCGCTCCGTGAGCGATCAAGAGTCTCGCTGAGGTTCCTTCTGCGCTTCAACCTCTGATGAGCCATCAGCTTCCGACATTGCACAACCCTGCTTCGTCGTTCGTCGTGCAATGACACGGGGCGACGCGTCAGGGCACGAGTGCCTTCTGCAGATTGACCCGACCAGACCCCAGCTTGCCTCCATAGCTTGGATTCAGCGCACTGATGTCGTCAACGTTTGTCTGGACGGTTGACCACACCTGGGTTCTCGTCCACGTCGGATGCTTGCTCCAGACCGCAGCAGCGACGCTGGCCACGAGGGGAGTCGCCATGGATGTGCCACTGAGCGATGCGATGTAGTCGCTCGCCGGTGCCGCGTGGTTGTGATAGGTCGAGTAGATCGCGTCGCCCGGCGCAGAGATGTCAACCCAGGTTCCGTAACTGGAGTAGCTGGCCTTCTTGTCCAACGAATTGGTTGCGGCGACGGAGTAGACATCGCTCCGGGAGCAGAGATAGTCCGCGGTTTGGTTGTTGCTGTTGCCTGCGGCCTTGAACACCAATCCGCCAGCGTTGATGAAGTACGTGACCGCCGCGCCGAGACCGCCGGTGTTCGACGAACCCCACGAGCAGCTCGCAATGCGGGCTCCCTTGTTCGCCGCGTAGTAGAACGCGCTGGCCGCAGAGTCCATGCGCACGTAACCGACTTCGGTGTTGCCGGACTTCGCCGAGTGCCCGATTCGAAGGCACATCGTCTTTGCGCCATCCGCGGTCGGCGCTTGCGAGCCCGACCCGAATCCACCGGCGGGGCTGCACACCGCGTAGCCGTTGTTGTTGATCGCCGAGACGATGCCCGCGCAGTGGGTTCCGTGCCCGTTGAAGTCACGAGGATCGTTGTCAGCTCCGTTGCAGTCCTCGCCCGGCCAGCATGTCGCGACCGGTGCCGTCACGAAGTCGTACCCCACCCAATCGTCAACGTACCCGTTGCTGTCATCATCGACTCCAGCGACGCCGTTCTTTTCGGCGGTGTTGATCCAGATGTTGCCGTCGGTACCGGTCGGATTCGCGTATGACGCGCTCGAACCGCCGAGATCCTTGTGGAAGTAGCGGACGCCGGTGTCGAGGACCGCGACGACGATCGACGGCGAGCCGTTCTCGATGTCCCAACCTTCAGGCGCGTCGATGTCCTTATCGCTCGTCTGGTTGAGGAACCACTGGTTCGCGTAGTTGCCGTCGTTGGGCACCGCTGCAACTGGATGGACTCCAATTTCTTCGACGTGAGCGACGTAGGGGCTGATCTCAAACGCTCGCATCGCGTCCTGCCGAGTGCTGCGGCTGGTGTCGACGCTCACAACGAACCAACCCGACATGTCAGGAAGGCCGCGGACGAGATCCTTGAAGGGATCCGCGCCGGGGAAGAGCGGTCGAAACGCGTTCACCGCGTTTTCCTCGGCCAGATCATCGACAGGGGCGAAGCCGGTTGTGCCATCCGCGCCGGTTCCGAAAGTTCGAATCACCATCGCCACGTCGGCCTCGAAGCGGACGACAAACTCATCGTCGACGACCATCGGCGTCTCTTCGATCTGCACGCCGTCAATGGCTGCGGGCACGAGGTCGCCGTTGCGAGGTGACAACTGCGGCTGCTTCGGAGTCGCCACCGGAACGCCTTCGGTGGAGGGTGATTCCGCCGTGGCGGGCAACGAACTCGCTGCTGTGGCGACGATCGCTGTGATCGAGAGGGACGCAAGCGCATACGGGCGCATTCGGCGAGATAGGGACGACATACAGGCACCTCCAAGGGAAATGATCCGATCGGCGCGCAGCGGCGAACAGTGAACCCCACGGTGTCGCCAATATCTGTGCGCTCGACGGATGGAAAGGCCAATCGCAAGCCGCCAAACCCAAACCACCAAACCCAAACCACCAATCGCAAGCCACCAATCGCAAGCCGCAAATCGCTCTCGAAGGCCGGCAGAGTCGGCGGACCTCTGACAAGTTCTGCGGGCACCCTCGCCCGGGCAGCTCAGCAAGCTGCATTCGCGAATCACGGTTCCCAATCCCGAGGAGGAAGCCTCGCGCTGGTTGGGACGACACGCAACGTACCGCGCGAAATCGGAGGAACGCGCGGGAGGTGGAAAAATCGTCGCGAAAAGTCTGTTGTTCCCACACCGCGGCGGAGGTCATCGGACACGATGACCCTCGTGCGCGGACCGTATCATGCCCTCCTCGTCCGCTGTCCGGACGCCGGATCAGTCGCTCGATCCGCATTCGACGTCGCAGCCCACTCGCCACTCGCAGTACACCTCCTATGAGCACCGTCCACTCCCTCGCAGTCATCGGCGCCGGCACCATGGGATCAGGGATTTCCTTGACCGCCGCGATGTCCGGCATCTCGGCGTTTCAGATCGACGTCAGTCAGGCCCAACTCGACAAGGCGAAGACCTACCACGCCAAGACCCTCGCCCGCGGCGTCGAGAAACAGAAGATGACACAGGCGGACGCCGATGCAGCGATGGGGCGCATCTCGTATGTGAGCGACATGGCCGCTGCGAAGACGGCCGACTGGGTTGTCGAAGCTGCCACTGAGAACATCGAGATGAAGAAGAAGATCTTCAAGTCGATGCAGGAGACCTTCGGCAAGAACGTCGTGTTGGCGACCAACACCTCAAGCATTTCGATCACGGACATCGCCACCGCAGTCGGCGCTGACGCCCATCGTGTGATCGGCATGCATTTCTTCAACCCTGTGCCGATCATGAAGCTGGTCGAGGTGATCAAGGGCCTTGCCACGAGCGAAGAGACCACGCAGCGAACGATCGATCTCTCGAAGTCCCTGGGCAAGACACCTGTGCCGGCGAACGACCGGGCGGGTTTCGTCTCCAACCGCGTGCTGATGCCGCTCATCAACGAAGCCTTCTACGCGTGGATGGAAGGCGTCGCAAAGCCGGAAGACATTGATCAGATCATGCTGCTCGGTTGCAACTTCCCGATGGGGCCGCTTCGGCTCGCGGATTTCATCGGACTCGACGTCTGTCACGACATCATGATGGTGCTCTACCGCGAACTCGGGAATGCAAAGTTCTTCCCGTGCCCGCTTCTTCGCCAACTCGTGCAGGCCGGACGTCTTGGCGACAAGAGCGGTCGCGGCGTCTACGACTATTCCAAGAAGTGATTTGGCAGGCGATGATCCAGCGGCGTCGCGGTCGGCGGATTTCCATTCGCGAAGGAGCTGGCATATGCGTATTGCTTCGGCGGTCGGACTCGGCCTCGCGTTCGGCAGCGTTGGCGCCGTGGCTTGGGCGCTCCTGGCCTACTTCTCCGGACTTCTTGTCGGTCCGCTCGCCTATGGCATCGGATGGGGAGCTGGCCGAGGCGTTCATCTCGGTGGCGGTCGGGTGCACGGTGCAGGGCCCGCGACGCTTGCGATGACGATCGCCGCGGTCTGCTTCGCGCTCGCCAAGTTCCTTGCCCTCGTCATCGCGACCATGCGTGGCACGACGATCGTGGACTGGATGCAGACCTTCTTCGACCAATGGGATCTGCTCGACTTGTTGTGGCTAGGACTTGCGCTCTATCCGGCGTATCGCATTGGATCCAGGGGCGACAACTGACGAATCATCGCTCGCATGCATCTCATGCGAGACGCGCGAAGCGCCGATTGCTTTCAGGGAAATCTACTCCCATCGCAAACCAGTAAAGGCAACCGATCGCCAGCGCGACAGCGATCGTCGTTCCCGTCGGGACGGTTGCGATCGGCACGGCCGGCGCGGCGATGCAACTGATCACTGCTCCGGCGACGAGCATGACGATCGCGCACCATTGGTAGAAGCGAAGGCCGGCGATGATGGGCGTCTGCGGCTCACCGCGATAGCTCTCTTCGACGAAACGGGCGACCGCCGCGAAGACGAGATAGCTGCCAAGGACGAGCGATGCGGACGCACCGAGCGACCAGAGTCGAGCCAGCAGCAATCCTATGACGACGTTTGCGATGATCGAGTACAGCGGAGTCGGATGAACGGGGACGCCGCGCAAATGCGCGATGCGGCAGACGCGCGATCGCTCGTGGAGATACGCGATACCGCGAGGGAGCTCGCCATCGCTCTCGCTCAACCCGTCGACAGGCGCGCCATGGCAGCATCCCTGCACCAGGCATCGCAAGCGACCGATTGCCTGGACCCACGGCGCTGCAGTGGCCACGGCGGCACCAAGCGCCCATGGATCACGCCCGAGCGACGCAAAAGCAACCACTGCAAGCGAGGTTCCGAGCACGCTGCCGAAGTAACCGAACGGTCGTTGAAGCGTGCGCGAGCCAACCCAATACTGCCCCCAGAGCCCGGCGCCGACGAGTGATGCGATAGCGATCGTCGCGATCTCGCCGATGCGATTCGTTCCTGCCAGCGACGCGATGAGCAGGACGCCGACGCCTGCAGCGAGAGCCGCGTACCCACCGTGATTGATGATGCGCAGGCGTCCGATGCGCCACTCGCGCCACGAGTTTGCGATCTGTTGGGCACCGCCGATCGCGATTGTCCAGAGTCGCGAGCGAGCGAGCGCCGCGAATCCAAGAACGACGCCAGCAAGGACATCGGTGATTGAGTGCATACCGGTCGTGAGGCACGCGATCGTGATCAAGGTCGCCCAGAACCACGCGAGGAGTGCGGCAGTCGCGCCGCGCGAACTCCACAGCGCCGCAGCCAGCACTGCCCAAGCGACATGAAAGGATGGAAACGCTGCGTTCCTTCCAACACCGTCTGCGCGCTCAAGGGCCAGCAGCCATCCGAATCGCCCATACGGGTCGAACGGCCGCGGTTCGACGACGGCCGGGACGATCAGAAAGAGCAGAAGTCCAACGACAATCGCCAAGCCCACATCAAGCGTCCATCGACGGAGTGTGCGGTTGTCGCGAGCCCACCAGGGCGCGAGCACGACAAACAGATACCCACTGGAGTAGACAAGCGTCGTCCACGTCCACGTGGGCCACAGGCGCTCGACTTCGCTCATCGTGTCGATCGCGCCGTGCACCGGGAGATGCCCGATCAGTTCGTACCCGATCAACCAAGGGACGAAGAGCCGCAGTGAAACGGCACACCGGTCGCGGATGGATGGCGGGTCGTTGTTGCTCTCGGGAAGCGAAAGGGGTCCGCGGGTCGCATCCGTTCCGAATCGCCTGCGCAAATCGTGTTGCTCGTATCCAAGGACGAGCGCGATACTGCCGATCGCGGCGATCGGTGTCACGATCCACACACCGCTCGGTGAGCCGAACGCCAGCGACGTTCCGCCGCAGACGACGATGAAGCCGAGATAGATCGGATGACCGAGAACCGCGTAGGGTCCACGCCGCACCAAACGGGGCGGCGGGAACGCGTTCATCGGAAGTCCGCCACCGATTCGCCACAAGGCAAGCATCGATGAGACGATTAGCGCAAGACCGACGACGACGAAGATCCATCCGATCGGCGTCGGAGCGAACGTCGGCAACCGCGTGATTCGATCGAGGCGCATCGACCAGGCGATCAGTGCCGCCGGAATCGCAAGCGTGAACAGGCTTCCGTACGCGATGCGAGCTGCGAGGGCCGGAGTCATCGGACTTCAGGTGCGCGGAAAGCGAACGAGCTCATGAATCGCGACGAGTTCTCGCGCTCCGTCACCGCCGCCATCGGCATCGTCGAGCATTGCGTGGGTCAGCCACTTGGTCTCGTGGGCATCAAGGATTGAGGTCGGCGCGAGTCGAAGAATCGCCGGAATCGCCCGCAGCGGCCCGCTCGCCAGGGTGCCTTCGCGGATGATCTGTCGAGCACCGAGCGTGAGTGTTCCACCCTCCCACGCGATCCCCTCCTCGTCGATCCGTGTCGCCGTGCGATCCTCGCCATTGACCAGCAGCACGCGCAGCGGCGACTCGCCTCGCCAATCGATCCACGCCACGCTGCGATCCCCGTCGTTCGCACGTCCCCAGCGCAACTCGCTGATTCCGATGCGCCAAGGCTCAACGTCCATCGTGATGCGCTCGACGTAGCCGGTGCCGCTGATGGTCCGGCCATCCAGATGCAAGGTCGCGTGGGCATTGGGACTGAAGCACTGCCATCGCACGCTGCCACCCGCACCGCGCCACAGCGTCCGTTCGGAGCCGTGGCGGCGATGGTCGCTCGTGAGATCCCACGATCCGTCCATCGCGAGTCGCCCGACGTTCCAGCGTGCGGTGTCGCCCTCGATGATCGGAGATTTGGGTCGAAGCAGCGTCGATCGCTCGACACGGCCACGGGGTCCGTCGACGAGCAGTGTGGCGTGGCGGAGTTGCAGGGGGCCCCATCGAACGCCCCACAAAAGCTCGCCCCAGACACCAACGACGACGGTGCCGTCATCGGCGACGAGATCGACGTACCACTTGGTGAGCCGGAAGGCCATGCACTTGCACGGTATCACCGGCCGCGGTCTCCTGCACCGATGTTGGCTCGTCGGAGATCCCCATCGACCGATGTGGACGGAACGCGTGGCGTGGTGGATGATGCAGCTTGGAGGTCTGCAACCATGTTCTCTTCGATTCTCACCCTCTCGACGCTGTTCCTTGCCCCCGTCGTTGTCCCGGTCGGTGCGCCGATCGGTGCTGAAGTGCTCAGCACTTCGCTCAACTCGATTGGCGGCGCAAGTCTCGGTCTGGCGATGCAGGCTTCTCCGCCCGCGACGCCGGGAGACGGTTTGAGTCAAGCGGATCTCGAGGAGTTGGTTGCGCCCATCGCGCTGTACCCCGATCCGCTCCTCGCCAACGTGCTCGCCGCGAGCGTCTACCCCGACGAACTGCA
>JBBQCR010000167.1:0-7317 GCA_038318935.1 Phycisphaerales bacterium | reverse complement strand
GGGTCATCAATTACTTCGGCTCGCAGCGATTCGGCTCGGCGCGACATGGCGAGGGCTATGCGGCAAAGCACTTGCTTCGCGGCGAGTTCGAGCAGGCGCTCAAGCTCCTGGTGGCGACGCCGGCTCGCGAGGACCACGGGGTCACGCGCACCCTGACGCGCACCGCATCGAGCCACTGGGGCGACTGGAAAACGATACTCGCGAAACTCCCGCGCATGCCCGAGCGTTCGGCGTTCGAGGCCCTCGCAGCCGGCAAGGACATGCGCGATGCGTTCACGGCCCTGCCGACGTTCACGCAGATCATGTGCGTCGAAGCCTATCAGTCGCATCTTTGGAACGAGATCGTGCGGCGCTTTGTCCTGCGCGGCATCAAACCCGCCGGCGGTGCGCATCTGCGCAGCGACGACGCATTCGGGCCGATGTACTTCGCCAGGCCGCGCGACATGCACGCACTCACGCGGAAGCTCATCATTCCGCTGCTGGGTCCCGAATCGATCTTGCGACAGCCCTGGAACGTCGACGCGGAGTCCGTCCTGCGCGATGAAGGCCTGACGCTGGAAGCACTCAGAATTCCTGGCCTTCGACGACCGTTCTTCGCCGATGCGCCGCGGGCTCTCGTCACTCGCGTCGAGAGTTTCGTGCTCGGTGCATCGCATCAGGACACGCTGGACCCGAAGGGCAAGCGCCTGGCGCGCACCGTCTCTTTCGAACTCCCGCGCGGGGCGTATGCCACAGTCGTCCTTCGTGCCCTCGGTCACTGACCGACTCGGGTATCGTGCGGTCTTCCCAAGGAGAACGCTCGAATGAAAATCACTCCGTGCGGCGCGCTCGGTGAGGTGACCGGTTCCGGCTATCTCGTAGAGACGCTTCGAGCGACGGTCCTGGTGGATTTCGGCAGCTTTCAGGGGACGCCCGACGCTGCTGATCGGAATCGCTCGCTTGGTCCGGTCGATCCGTCGAAACTCGATGGCGTGGTCCTGACGCACGCCCACACCGATCACACCGGGCGCTTGCCGCTCCTGTACGGAGCCGGTTGCAACGCTCCGATCTTCGGAACACCGGCAACGCTCGATCTCACGATGATCCTGCTCAACGATTCCGCCGGGCACGCCGCCGAGGAACTGGCCCGGATGAATCGCGTACGGTCACGCAAAGGCCAAGCACCGCTGCGGGGAGTTGCCGATCGCGAAGATATCGAGCGATTGAGCGGACTCATGCGCGGCGTGCCGTACGACATGCCGCACGCGGTGGCGCCCGGTATCACGATTCAGTTTCGCGACAACGGACACATCCTTGGTTCCACGAACGTCGAGATGGTTGTGCACGAGGGAACGACGAAGCGGACCATCGTGTTCTCCGGCGACATCGGCCCCAAGAATACGCCGATCCTTCGCGACCCCGATCCGCCGAAATCCGCTGATGTGGTGTTCCTCGAAACGACCTACGGCGATCGCGACCACGGCACGCCGGACGAAGCCGCGAAGCAGTTTCACGACGCTTTGCGCAGCGCGGTCTGGGCGCACAAGGTGGTCATCATTCCGGCATTCGCGATCGGCCGGACGCAGACGTTGCTCTACCAGATCGGCGCCGGCATCCGCAGCGGCTCGCTACCCGAGATCCCGGTCTATCTCGACAGCCCGATGGCCTCGAAGACGACCGAAACCTATCGCCAACATCAAGAACTCTACGACGCCGAAGCCAAACATCTCTCCCGCAGCGGAGGGATGCTGTCGAACCTGCGCTGGCTGCATGTCGTCGACAGCGTCGACGAATCGAAGCGCCTCAATGAAACCCGATCGTCCTGTGTGATCATCGCCGGTGGCGGCATGTGCGAGGGCGGCCGCGTGGTGCATCACCTGAAACACCATCTGCCGAGCACGCAAGCGGAGGTGTTCGTCGTCGGCTACATGGCCAACGGAACGCTCGGCCGCGAGCTTGCCGATGGCGCGACGAACGTCGTCATTCACGAGGATCAGATTTCGGTGCGCGCGGCGATTCGCAAGATCGACGGATTCTCCGCCCACGCCGGTCAGACTGAACTACTTGAGTGGCTTGGATCACTTGCGGGTTCGAAACCGCGGGTGGTCCTGACGCACGGCGAGGAACCACAGCGCATCGCGCTCGCCGAGCAGATCAGAATTCGTTTCGGTCTGACCGCGGAGCGTCCGATGCCTGGTGATTCCATCACGCTCCCGAACGTGTGATGATCACCCTGCTGCTTTCGACATCGCGACCATCTCGCGATGGACTCGCGCAAGCATGCCCTTGGGCCAAAGCGTTTCGTGCGGTGCCATGATCGATCCGTGATCGCGACCGGGAACGAGGAGGATGTCGGCGTCGCTGCCCAGGTCCTTGAGATCCTGTTGGAGAAGCTTGACCGCACCCTCGAGGCGATAGGTGTCCTGATCGCCGCACCAGACGTGGATCTTGCCTTTGAGCTTCGGTCCGAGCTCTTTCCAATGCGTGCGCAACGTCAGTCCGATGTCGTATCGCTTCCACGCATCGACGACCGTGTGATCGATCGCGCCGGTCGTGCGGTCGAACATCAAGCGTGGCTGGCCGTCGGCGCCTCGCGGAGAGAACACCGCATCGAAGCTCGCCATCTGTCCGCCGATAGCGCTCTCCTGCATCTCTTCGCGCACATAGTCCTCGAGCGTCGTCTTGACTTCGGTACCACGCATCACGAGTGGTCGCTTGGCGCCCGTCGAATCGACGAACACGTTGTTCGATGCGTACAGATCGACGCCGCTCCAGTCGCGGAAGTCGACCGGATCAGGGGAAGTCGCCCAGCACGCCGCGAAGGAATCCGGATAGGTGACTTGGAGCCAGAGTGCGCTCCATCCGCCGCTCGAGTGGCCGGTCACGAAGCGCTGACTGGTGGGCCTGACGCCGCCGAACTTCGCTTCGAGCGCTGGAAGAAACTCTTCGACGAGCGCCCGACCCCAAGGGCCGTTGTTGGCGGAGTCGGCGAATTCGTGATGACCCAGCGGACACGACGCGTCCAAGAAGACGTACACCATCTTCGGAGCGTCGTCGTCGCGCATCGCTCGCTTGAGCTGGCCGCCGGCCATGAGGCCCATGATGTGATCGCCGCCGAAGCCATGCACCGAGTAGCAGACCGGGAGCGCTGCGACGTCAACACCGTCGGGAACGACGACCGACGCCCGGATGAGCGTGTCGCGATGAAGGAAGTCGCTCAGCAACTGCGAGCGAATCGAGAACGGAGTTGCATCGGCCTTCGCGAGCGCGGCCGCAGAGACGCGTGTAAGTTCGGACGGACGATCGGTGAGCGAGGCAACGCGAGTGACGAGCACGTCGTCGATCCAGCTTTCGCCGCCGACGTTGATTGCCAGCGACAGCGGTTGGGCGTCGAGCGCGATGCCCGCTTCGATCTCATAGCGCATCCAGCCATCCTTGGCGTCGCCGACGGGAGCGAGTCGACCGCGAAAGGGGGCAGCATGGTGGGGTCGCGCGATGTCGAGGGCCAGTTGCGGAGGACGGTCGCTCGGCGAGCGGATCGCGAGCGCCAGTCGCACCACCGAACCTCGGTACGGTGCGGTGTCGAACGCCCAGACGACGCCGCCCCCGGATCGACCATCCGCAGGCACGATGCGCAACGAGCGCTGCCCTTCAAAGGCGACGTTGTCGCAGACGCTTGCGGTCGCCCCTTGGGCGGCGGGTCCGTCGGTCGACCAGCCACTGGGAAGCGAGCCGGAGACCGCGGTTTCAAATGTGATGTGTGTGTCGCGAACGTTCTGCTGTGCGTCCGCGTGGACGACGGGAACGGCGCCGAGCATTGCTGGCGGCAGGAGAGTCGCAATCGAGGCGATTAGCACGAGGAGCGAGCTCCGCGAGGCGGCGCCGAGACGAGTTGTGCACGCAAGATCCATCCACGGAGCGTACCGCGACCGCGGGCTAGCCCAGCATGACCTTCCGACCATAGAAAACAGCCAGCCATCAGGATGGGCGGCTGCTTGGGGTTCCATTCGAATGAGCGGTGAACGGACAAAGGTCTGTTCACCATCATCGGCCACAGGAGCGACCCGTTGCCACTGGCTGCATCGAGGGGCACCGAACCGCCGCACGAACGGGGATGTTCGTGGACGAGGACCGCGACCTCACTTCTTCGTGGGCGGCTTCTTGGCCGGCTCCGGCTTCTTGAAGTACTCGCCAGCGAACTTCCGCTGAAATCGCTCAACGCGACCCGCGGTGTCGACAAAGGTCTTCTGCCCGGTGAAGAACGGGTGCGAGCCCGACCACACTTCGACGTGCATTTCCGGAACCGTCGCGCCGACGACCATGACCACCTCGCCGCGGAAGGTGATCTTGCACTCGGGGTAGTACTTGGGGTGGAAATCCTTCTTCATGGCAAACTCCGTCGGCACGAGCGGGCGGCCGGAGGGGACGGCCTGGGCGGAGGAGAACGGACCAATCGGCCTGTTCCCGCTGACAGAGGGAACCTCATCTGCCCGCAGTGTCGAGTCGACCAGTGTAGAGCGAGGCCGAGGGATTGCAAGATGAAGGGATGGTCGGAGCCGCGCCGAACTGGGGCAGCGATGCGCTCCCCTGCCAGCACCGCGCCAGGCGGACGGTGCGGACCAGCGTCCCCAACGGATGCGCCAGTGATGCCACCGAAAGGCCAACGAGTTCTCGGCGTTTCTCGCGCCCCATCGGTCTGCCGCGGTACGTGAGCGACCATCCAGACTTCCAACCTCCACTTGACCGGATCAAGCCGGACGCTAAAGTGCCCGATCTACTCCTCTCCGAGGCTTCACGGCCTCGGGAAGAGCCCGAATCCCCTGTAGCTCAATTGGTAGAGCGGGCGGCTGTTAACCGCCAGGTCGCTGGTTCAAGCCCAGCCGGGGGAGTTTCCGACACAAGTTCATGCACAACATGGACTTGTGTTTTTTCGCCCCTCCCGTCACGCTGCCCGGCGCTCTTGTTCGTACCAACAGAGGCGTCCTCCGAGGGTCTCGCAGTGCCGGATCCCACCTGCGGAGCCGGGCGGCCCAGCCAGCGAAGCAGACGCGTCAACGACCGTGCGCCCGCCAAGGCCCTGATGCGCCCGATGATGGTGGTAGTACTCGACGAACTCGCGCATCAGGTGGTCGAGGTGTGCGGCCCCGAAGACGACGAAGTGGTTGAGGCACTCGTGCTTCACCGTCTGGACCCACCGCTCCGCATACGCGTTGAGGTTGGGCGATTGGATCGGCAGTGGGTGGGGCACGATGCCGGCGGTGCGGAGCATCTCGTCAAAATCCCGCGAGAACTTCCGATCGTTGTCGCGCAGCAGACGCAGCGGTGGTGGCTCTGCGGTCGTCCCGGTCTGGCCGTCCACGCGAGAGCGCGGTGTCGCTTCTGCCGCGGCGTTCGCATTGGATGGAAGTTCCGCCCTCAAGTCGGAACCGGTCTCGGATCGCACACTCTCGGGAGCGACCACTGCGGCGAACGCCCGGGCTTGCTCGACCATCCACGCGGAGTCGGGTCGCGCCGTCGCCGGAGAGATGACGACCCGGCGCGATGCGACATGAATGAAGAAGAGGACAAAGTGCTCGACCAAGCCGCGCCGCGTCATCACCTTGCGACTGATGAAGTCGCACGCCCAGAGTGACTCGGCATGCGAGCGGACGAACCGATCCCACGAGCCGCCGGAGTCAGGTGCACCTCCTGCGCCGCGGACGGAGCGGACGACGCTCGCAACCGTGGAGCGCGAGACTTCGCCGCAACCGAGACGGCGAAGCTCGTGGTGGATTCGTGTGTAGCCCCAGTCGGTCTCTCGCGCCATGCGCCGAATGAGGTCAGAGAGCGCATTTCCAATCGGTGGGCGCCCGGGCGGCCGCGCGGCGGTTCTCGCCAAGCGCGGCGCCTGCTCGGCTGCACCGAGCCAGCGAGCGAATGTTCGCGGCGAGACGATCGAGAGCAGCCCCTGCATGGCCCGCCCGATGGGGCGGCCGAGCCGCACCAGCCGAGCTCGCTCGCCATGCGTCACGACGACCCGCCCAGGCAACCGGCTTCGCAGGATCCGGTTCTCCTCCCGCAGGAACTCGATCTGCCTGGCGAGATCATGATGAGCCCCGGGCGCGAGCGCGCGTAGGATGGCCCCGTAGAGGTCGATCCGCGACATGGTGTGCCTCCTGACGGGGGCTCAGACTACCACCGCAGGATCCCTCTCCAGTCCACCGCAATCGTTTCTGCACACCGCCGGGAGGCGCAATTGGCCGGCGAACGGGCCGCTGTTAACCTGCCGGTCATGGGTTCGAGTCTTGAACAGGGAGGCGACGGCGTTCCGCACCACCTGTTTGGAGATGACCATGAGTACGAAGACCAAGAAGGCCCCCAAGGCCGTCCGCATGTCCAAGAGCGCTGCTCGCGCCGATGGGGCGGCCAAGACCGACCGCGCCCGCAAGGCCGCGATCGCCGAGATTCAGGACCGCCTCGACGGCAAGCCCGCCAACGCGGCGGCGGGGAAGAAGGCCAAGGGCGGCAAGGCTCCCAAGACGCCCAAGGCTCCGAAGCCCGCGAAGGAGAAGAAGCCCAAGCGCGTCAGCGCCCTCGACGCCGCCGCGCAGGTGCTCGCTGCGTCCGAGGTCCCGATGCGGGCCAAGGAGATGATCGCCGCGATGGAGGCCAAGAAACTCTGGACCAGCCCCGGCGGCAAGACGCCCGAGGCCACGCTCTACGCCGCGATCATCCGCGAGATCGCCGCCAAGGGCGATAAGGCCCGCTTCAAGAAGCACGAACGCGGCGTCTTCGTCGCCCCCCCACACGGGAAGGGAGCCTGACCCATGAAGATCTCCGAAGTCGAGGTCAACGGCCGCTACGTCGCCAAGGTCTCGGGCGTGCTCACGACCGTCCGCGTCCTGGGCATCCGCGAGGTGCCCCCCGCCTGGCACGGGGCCACCAGCGACCGCTGGCGCACGCGCATCGATGTGGTCAACGAGCGCACCGGGCGCAAGACCACGTTCTCCTCGGCCGCACGCCTGCGCCGACCGGCCAAGGCCGACGCGGCGGAAGGGAGGGCCTGAACCGTGCTCAACGAGACCTTCCGCGTCGAGGACGGCATGCTTGTGCGAGCGGTCATCCCCGAGCGAGGCACACCCTACGAGCACCGGTGCCCGCTCGCGGCCTACGAGGAAATCGCCCACGCCATCGATGCGATGGGCGATGAAAGGTCCTCGCTCGAGAACCTCGTCGCCCGCACCAAGCTGCCGCACACCCAGGTCAACACCGCCTTCGCGTTCATGAAGGAACGGGGCTGCGTGGTCCCGGCCCACAAGCGCAGGCAGAAGGCCGCCTCGAACTTCGTGTTCGAGGATG
>JBBQCR010000166.1:0-7322 GCA_038318935.1 Phycisphaerales bacterium | reverse complement strand
GGTGGGGTGGAATGTGCAAGCCCCCATCGGTTGATCCGCAACCCCAACATGAGCCGGTCCTGTCGCGAATCCGTCCAGTCGCGATTCCTGAGGTCCTCTCGACTTTCAGGAAGACGCCCCGGTGCGATCTCAACCGTCCAGCCCTCGCAGTTCCGACGACCGAATCAAGATGATCAGAACTCAGGACGAGCGGTGATCAGGTGACCGCCTCTCCGCCTTACCTTCAGCCTGAGTCGAGCCGCTTGAGGATGTTCGGATCGGTGGTTCGCGCACGGACCGGACGCGGCTCTCCAGCGTACTCCACGTTCCCTCGCGCCAAACGCCGTCACCCCGCTCCCGACTTTCCTCCGGAGCAGCCTCTTGACCCGCGCTCCCTTCATTTCACTCTTGGCGCGATCCCAAGAGCCGCAGAGCAATCGCCGCCTCCCTGGGACGCCCCCTCCGGGGTGCCTCCGGGGTGCCGCCCGGTCGCGGCCCGTTCGATCGCCCGCTCGATCGCCCGTTCGATCGCCCGCTCGATCATGGCTCGATCATGGCTCGAACGTCGATCCGCACTCAAGGGACCATCGCCGCCGACGCGCTGGGAAGTGGGACCGCCAGCGAACCGTTGTTGGTACTGACGATGACGAAGCCGTCCACGACGGTCCACCGCTCTGCTCTTTGGCCGACAGTGCGGACGCGAATACCCGGTCCAAGCAACCGAAGTCCGTCCTTCAGCGACAGTCGGTAGAGCACGTAGCTGTACTCAAAACGGAGTCCGCTCCCATCAGCCATCGGCATCTGCCGAGGCACCCCGTTGCTCACCACGATGACACCGTCGGCGACTCCGAGGGTCAACGAAAAGTCTCGCTCCTCTTCGGCGATCGCGTCCTCGCCGATCACCTCGCCATTCAGAGAGAACGCCACGAGACGATCTTTGAATTGGACCAGACCCGCCTCACCCTGTCGTCCACCCGCCCGAATCTCAGAACGGCGGCCATCGAGTCGTGATGGCGGCCGGTAGAGACCGAGATCAATGGTCGCGGTCGCGAGGTCAATCGCCACCATCGTGTCAGTGAGATCGGCTGCGGTCGCCAGCACCAAAGAGCGCCCGAAGCGCCACGCCCCGAGTGAGTCCTGAACGTCCAGCGACTCCTTTCTCCATCGAAGAGGCGCGGATCGACCGTCCAGGCGACCGAGTGCGTCGAGTGCGATGACCGCCGATCGGACACCGACGATCACCTCACCGGACTCCAAGATCCGGAGCCAGCGCACATCTTCGCCCTCCGAGAGCGTTGTGCGGGTCAGCACCGTCCCATTCGATGGCGACAGAGCGACCACCGATGGAAGGCCGCTCGGACCGGCGGCCCCTGGGCGTATTTCACCTGACGCTTGGCCACCCAGCGCCAGCGCCCAATCGGTCACCCCCACCTCAAAGATCTGATCGAGCACTCGCTTCGCGGTCCACGACGGTTTGGAAAGATCCGCCAGATCGAACGCCGCGATGTCGCCGTTTCGACGCACCAAGACCAACGATCGACCGGCGATGATCGGCAAAATCTGACTCGCCAGGTAGGGCGACTCGTTGGGCATTTGCTGGCTGGTTGGACGTCCGGCATCAAGGAGAGCTTCGGCTGAAAGAAGGTCTCCCGCAGCGGGCGTTGTGGCCAACACGGCACCGTCGCGCAGTCCGATCCAACTCGCAGTGGCATCTCGATCACTCGGCTCCTGCCAGATCAGGATCGCGTCGACTCCGTTGTAGCTGCCAACGAGCAACAGCAGCGGGTCACGATCAACGATGGTCGCCTTCCACGCGGGCTGGAAGTCGGGCAGCGTCAGCAGCGACATCGCCTGGCCATCGGCCGTGAGAATTCCGTCGATTCCCTTGATCGCCGTCGCTCCGGCGGCGCCGCGCACGAGCTTCCCCGGCAACTCGCGGACGGTGCCCGGCTCGCCGCCGATCGATGCCGACGGCTTCGTCGCCGCGTCGCGCAATTCTCTGAGTGTGTGTGATCCATCCGCGAGCGCAACCCGAAGATCGCCCCGCTCCGCGAGCGCGGTGTCGACAATCGCAGTCGCGGTCAGCGGCCAACCGGCACGCCGCGCAAGATCAATCGAGGCCCCAACGAGTCGCGTTGCCCATTCGTTCCCTCGAGCGTCAACGGGAACCGCTCGAAGTGACGATTGCAGCACCGCCCAGCCGCCGAGCCATTCTTGGCGATCCGCGAAAATAGCCGCGGCGGACAACGCAGCATCAACACCCGCCGCGGTCAGCGGAAACGACTCTGCCACTGCGCGAAGCGCTTGCGGCTTCGAGGCGGCATCCACGGACATCGCCTCCGCGACTTGCTTGCGCGCCATCTCGTCACGGCGAGACATTGCGGCCGTCGCCCGCTCGCCGAGGCCTGCGAGTCGTGCAAGGGCATCCAGTGACGCCGGCACCCGCGTCTCGTCCGAGCGCCCCACGGGAACGGAAGCAAGCTCGGGTTCCGCAAGGACACGGTCCATCGCCACTACCGCGTCATCAAGTCGTCCCTGCTCGGCTAGCCATTCACCCGCAGCAAGGAGTTGACGAACTCGCTGCGACGGCTCGCGCACGATGCTGTCGAGCAGAATGTGAATCGGTTCTCCCGCAGGACCAGCGGCAGCCTCCAACTGGGCGGTTCGCAGCAGTCGAACGACAAGCTCCTCACGAGCCCGCTCGGACGTGGCGCTGAGAGACGCGCGATCGATCGCAGCTCGCGCGAAGTTCGCTGCCTCGACGCACAGATCGATTCGCTTCGCCCTTAGTCCCAGGTCCAGCAGCGCGAGACCGCCCTCCGCATCGTTGGGCTCCAAAGCGATCCGTTCACGCATGAGCCGCTCGGCGCTGGCCGCCGGCATGAGGGCCGTCACGCTGGCATTCTGGCCAAGCAGGAGTTGTGGTCCGACGAGAACCGGATTCGCCGGTCCCTCGATCTCAATCCGCTCCTTCACCCGTCCGGTGTCGCGTGAAACCAGAAGCACATCGTCTATGCCTGGCACAACCAAGAGATCGCCGGCGATCTGCACGCGCCCGCGAATGCCGGTACGCGACGCGATGCCAGCCCGATCCGCGAAACGCTCGGCATTCACCGCCGACAGCGTCCAGAGCGGCTGTGTCGGGCGATCGGGATCGAAGGCCACAATGTCGCCGCCGACCGCGAACAGCCGAGGCGCACGCAGGTCGTCACCGCCATCGGCGAGGATGTATCGAGTCGTGCCCCAGGCGTTGGTTGAGCCGAGGGCGAAGGTGTTCTCGATGCGTCCAGTCTCTCGCTCGATCTGCACCACCGTCGCCTGATCGGGCGACACCGCGAAGAGCCAGTCGCCGATGAGAGCTGGACCGCCGAGTTCCCACGCCTCGGTCGGATAGCGGGCATCGCGCACCGGGACGAGGAATCGCTGCAACCACTGCGTGCGACCGTCCGACGCGTCGAGTCGTGCAATCGCTCCGACCATCGACGCCACCCACACGCTGCCGTCGGCGACGGTGATGCGTGACGCGGGACGCAACCCCTGCATATTCACGCTGCCTGCACCGGCGATGTAGGTTGCCCACAGCAGCGATCCGTCGTCACGATCGAGCGCGAGTATGTACTCGACGGTTTCCAATCGACTGGTGACCTTGCGGGCCAGGACGTACACGGCACCATCCGCGATGACCGGCTCCCCCACCGGGAAGAGCTCACTGAACTCGTCACCGCCAAGCGTCGCGAGCGGCGATTCCCAGCGCACCGCTCCCGTCTCCAGATCAAGGCACGTCACTCTGGCAAGCGTCCCCCGCTCGTTGACGAATCCGTAGCCGGGGAGCACCACGACGCGACCTTCCCCCACCGCAACACTCGCGAGATCGATGACCGCACCCGCATCGCGGTCAACGCGTCCCGCCTCGATTGCCCGCATCCACACGGTTCGATGACTCAGCCGATCCATCGCCCGCACTGTGTCACCGTCGGAGACGATCGCCAGATCGCCGAACACGCTGGGGGCGACAACTAAGAATGTGCCGTCAAACTTCGCCCTGTCGAGTGCTCGCGGTAGCGGACCACCAAGGCGGACCCCGGAGAACTCGTCGGGCAATACGAAGAGTCGTGTGTACGGCGTGCTGCTGAGCGGCTCGGTCCAGACCGGTTGCCAACCTCGCTCGTCGCTCTCTGGCGGCACGCCGGCGGTGAGCGGCGATCGCAGGACCGGCACGTCGGGGGTCGTGACAGCAGCGAAGCGGGCGATCGCGACCCGCTCGGGAGAGGTCTCGTCGAGACCCAGCGCGAGAAGTTGCGTGTCCGCCAGCTCGCGATCGCTCGTTCGCCCCAGCAACGACGTGCAGGCTCCTCGCAAGAACCAATACGCGCTGGCGTCTTTCGTGCTCGTGCCGAGATCGGGATGCCCTTCGATGCGCTTGAGTCGCAAGATCGCCCGCTCAAATCGTCCGGCGTGGAAGTCCGACTCCGCAATCGCCAGGTGGGAACTGAGTCCCGCGGGAGTAAGTCCGTACAGTCGAGCGACCTTTTCGGGCCCCTCGATGGTGAGCACCCGCGCCGCCTCCGGTCCCTCGATCTGGCGATACCGCTCAAGGGTTGTCGGGTGAGTTCGCAGGAATCGTTCGACTCGCTCGACCGTCCCTTCGAATCGATCGCTCCCGCCTGCGGGAGTGGCTCCACCTGCGGCAGCCGCTCCCTCCGCCGGAATGACCCGCGAAGAGAATCCATCCAAGAGCCGCTGGCAGATCCGCGCGGCTTCCGCTGGATTCTCTTTCGACTGATCGGTCGCCTGCTGGAACAACTGCCATGCGAGCGGCGAGTCGGCAACAGTGACCGGTGCCGTGTCCTGTGCGGCGGTCGGACGACAGAGCACGATCGCCACAACGCACACGGTCAAGCAACACGCGATCCGAAGCGAAGGGAGGAAACCGATGCGGTGCGTCGACATAGCAGCCTGTGGCGAAAGTGCTTTGGAAAGCAAGGAGGAGCGGACCGGCCGAGTTCAAGGAGATGCAGCGACGCAGTCTCTGCAGCGACGTGAGCGACCTGAGCGACCTGAGCGACCTGAGCGACGTGAGTGACTTGCGGCGACGAAGAAATCCGCCATTCGGCTCTTCCAAAGCCCACAGGACTCTCGCCGCAGGCTGACAGTCTACGAGCCATCGTAAGGAGATCTCGTCGAGACGCGAGCCGTCCCTTCCCCGCCGCGAGGGTAGCGACCGCTGGCGAAGGGTCGCGAAAATAGGGCAAAAGTTTCGCTCGAAAGTGCAGATGCCTCCGGGCCGTTACATTGCTCGCCGATGGCTTGCCCCTGCCCGCCTGCTCTGTTCATCGGTGCCGCACTCCTGCTGAGTGCGTGCGCCGCACCGCGCATCGACGTCCAGTCGGTGGAGGTTCGCGACTCCTCGGCAGCGGCCACGAAGTACGAGGTCGTTCTCGAACTGACGAACTCCGCCGATGGCCCAATGCGACTCCTGCAGTGGAACTACACGTTCACTGGCGGAGGCGAAACCTACACCGGCGTGTGGGAGTCCCTGTCGACCCTCCCGCCGGGTTCGACGACGCGCCACGTGATTCCGGTGGTTCTTCTGGCCTCAGGGGCCGATGCCGCAAGCGGTCCGTGGACTATTTCGGGATCGGTCTACTTCCGATCTCCGACACGACTGGCCGAGATCCTCTACGACATCGGCCTCTACCGCTCGCGCACCGGATTCCAAGGCCAAAGCGGAGCGTCGCCGGCGACCGAGACCCAGCCTTCTCCTCCGGCGGCAACAGCGGCGGCGCTTCCCACAGCCGAAACCGTCGGCGGTTGACCCAACCCCTACAGACGGACCCTCCCACCCACCGGCCTTGGGCTTCCCGGGCGGTCGACGGTCAAACACCCTCCGTGGAATGCCGATGAGCGATTGTCGGACGCGGCGATGCCGCGCCCTCAACCGACGAGGTCATCGCGCATGCAGCTCAACGACATCCTTCGCAAAGCCCACGACCACGACGCATCGGACATCCACCTCATCGCGGGGCATGTCCCGATGATGCGCGTGCACACGGTCATGACGTCGATGGACTTCCCCATCATCACCGCCGAGGTGATCAGCGTTTGGCTCGACAGCATGGCCAAGCCCGCGCAGCGCGAGCACTTCAACAAGGTTCAGGATCTCGACTTTTCGTACGAGATCTCCGGGTTCAAGCGCTATCGCGTGAATGCCCACATGCAGCGCGGCGTGATCGGCATGGCGATGCGCGCCATCCGTACCAAGGTGCCGCCGCTCGCGTCGCTGAACCTGCCGGAGATCATCTCGCGCCTCACCTACCTTCCTCGCGGCCTGGTGCTAGTCACGGGTGATACCGGCTCGGGCAAGTCGACCACGCTCGCCGCGATGATGCAGTCGATGAACGAGCGCTACCGCAAGCACATCATGACGCTTGAGGACCCCGTCGAATACAGCTTCACCAGCGACAAGTGCCTGATCGAGCAGCGTGAACTCGGCGCAGACATGCCGACCTTCTCCAGCGGTCTCAAGCACGCGTTGCGTCAAGATCCCGACATCATCCTCGTGGGCGAAATGCGAGATCTCGAGACCAGCGCTCTGGCGATCTCCGCCGCGGAAACCGGCCACTTGGTTCTCTCGACGCTGCACACCGTGAACGCCTCGCAGACGGTGGAACGCATCATCGACATGTATCCGTCGGGCCAGCAGAATCAGATCCGTTCGATGCTCGCGAACACGCTGCAGGCCGTCGTATCACAAACGTTGTTTCGCCGTCTCGACCAGCCGGGCATGGTTCCCGCGATCGAGGTCATGCTCTGCACGCCCGCGATCCGCAACATCATCCGCGAAGCCCGCACGTTCGAGATCCCCAACGTGATCGAGACCAGCCGGCAACTCGGAATGACGAGTCTCGACAACGCCATCGCGGAACTCTACTTCAACGGCATGATCAGTCGTGAGGACGCCATCGCTCAGGCGGCGTACCCCGACAAGCTCGATCGTCAGCTCGCGGCCTAAGTCCGCCCCGGAGCGCAGCAACTCATGCCTCACTATCGCTACCAGGCTCGACAGACGTCCGGTCAGACCATGACCGGCGTGGTCGCCGCAGAAAACGCGGCCGCTGCCGCGTCAATCATTCGCAACCAGGGCAATCACGTCCTGCAGCTCGTGCCCGTTCAGCAGGCGTCCTCCCAGTTCTCGGGAGTGCTGGCGAAACTCAACTACAGCTCGGGGCCGTCTCAGCGCGACATTCTCGACTTCACGACGCAACTCGCAGTCATGATTCGCGCAGGCATCTCGATCCGAGCCGCACTGGAAGGCATTGCGGATCAGGTCGAGAATCAGAAGT
>JBBQCR010000165.1:0-7351 GCA_038318935.1 Phycisphaerales bacterium | reverse complement strand
AGATCCGCAGGCGTTCTGCTCTGCCCGCATCAAGGAACTGTTACGCACCGAAGTGACGCAGTTTGAGCGTTGGGTGTTGCTGCAGATCCTCGACGACGGCTGGAAGGGACATCTGCACGGCATGGACCAGATCCGCGACTCCATCGGATTCCGGGCGTTCAGCCAGAAGGACCCGCGCATCGAGTTCAAGAAGGAAGCGTCGCGGCTCTTCGAGGAAATGCAGGAAGGCGTGCGTGATCGCGTCACCGACCTCGTCCTCAAGGGACGATTGCCGGTACCGCGACCGCGACCGCAAGCGCCGACCATGCAAGCCCAAACGCCGGCGCTCGAGGAAGGCTCCACGCCACAGCCGTCGTCTGGAATGGCTCAGCAGCGTCCGGCGGCACCTGCGCCGGCGGCCCCCGCGATCGCGGCTGCGGCACAGATGGTGCGAGGATCCGCGCAGCAGGAAGCTGATCTGGCGATTGCCGAGCGGGCGGGAACTCCTGACGAAGCTAAACCAGCGGGTGTCGTCAAGACTGACAGCGGGATGCCGGTGGTCGGTCGCAACGAGCCGTGCCCGTGCGGTTCGGGCAAGAAGTACAAGCAGTGCCACGGCCTGAAGCAGACAGCGGCGACCTGACGCGGCGGAACGAACCCGGGCATTCGTCGCGGTGCATCCGCCCCTACTGCCACGCTGCCATGAAGTAGGAACGACGGGCTCGCAAGCGACCAGCTTGCGGGCCCTTTTCTACTCGGTGCTCTCGACGAGCGCCCGTCCTTGGTGAGCACAGAAACGCCTGCATGCGGGGCACTTCGTGCATCTCACCAACCAGTCCACGAGCCAACCCTCGGGCACTTCACATCGTCGGACCTCTTGACCCTCCGCGTGGTCCCGGTACACTCCGCCGCTCGTTTCGCCTCGTTAGCTCAGTTGGTAGAGCAGCTGACTCTTAATCAGCGGGTCCAAGGTTCGAGTCCTTGACGGGGCATTTTTGCACAAGGTCGCATCACGTCGCACCGGAACGCCGAGCAGTCGGTGGCGGCTGAGTCCGTGCGCTTTGGTACGTGGGCGTTTTCATTGTGTCCGCTCAACCAAGACATCGGTCCCCGTCGCCCTCGACTCACTCGGCCTTCCGCGACTTCCACGCATCCGGCAGCCATGCACCGAGTTCCCCCGCCGGCATTCCGGGCAGGTTGACCAAGCGCTGCGTGCGGTAGACCTGCGGATCGACTTCATGCCGCGTGCAGGAGCTCGTCAAGCTCGAGAGCAGCGCCGCAGTTTCGCCGCCCTTCTCGTTGCCCCAGTTCTGAAGTAGGAAGAGGCTGTTCGTCTGGTTCAGCGCGGAGCCGATCGCGCCGGACATCGCGTGCTTGGGCAAGAGCTACGACTTCCATCGCAGCAGCCGCTCGCTTAGCGCATCAGCACTCGCTGCGATCCACGCACCGTTCGCGATGTCCATCGCACGCTCATATCCAGAATGATCGCCACGATGGGTGTCCATGAAAACAACGCTTGAAAACGCCACGAAACCGGACGGACGTTCACGCGACCTGCGGACTCTTGCTTGCGCCCTCCTCACATGAATGTCGTACGCTTTGCCCATGCTCATCACCTTGTTTGGTGCTGCGGGCGATGAGGTCACCGGCTCGGCCTACCTGCTTCAGACCGATGCCGCGAACGTGATGCTCGACTGCGACCTCTTCCAAGGCGCGCAGAAACTCGAGAACTGGAATCGACCGCCCGAAGAGAGCCGCGTTGCCCCACTCGATGCCGTGATCTTGCCGCACGCGCACGTCGATCACACTGGCCGCTTGCCGTTCTTCACGCATGGCGACGATTCGCAGCAGCGCACGCTCCGCGGCCTGACACAGAAGAACTTCGGCCTGCAGGCCGAGACGACTGATTGCCTTGCGACCATCGAAGCCCGACGCCACTCCATAGGACGAGGTTGAAATGACACGCGCCGTCGAACCAAAGATGCCGACTCCTCAGCAATCCAGCGCTGCCGGACCACTGAACGCGAAAGAACTCGCGAAGATCGACGCCTATTGGCGTGCCGCGAACTATCTCTCTGTCGGACAGATCTACCTGCTCGACAATCCGCTGCTCAAGAAGCCGCTCACACGCGAGCACGTGAAGCCGCGATTGCTCGGGCACTGGGGCACGACGCCCGGGCTCAATTTCATCTATGTGCACCTGAATCGCGTGATCACGCGCGATGATTTGAGCGTTCTCTACGTCACTGGCCCGGGCCATGGTGGACCGGCGATCGTTGCGAACGTCTACCTCGAGGGCACCTACACCGAGTTCTATCCAAACATCGCACAGGACGAAGAAGGCATGAAGCGACTCTTCATCCAGTTCTCGTTTCCGGGCGGTATCCCGAGTCATGTAGCGCCCGAGACGCCGGGCTCGATTCATGAAGGCGGTGAACTCGGCTACTCGCTATCGCACGCCTTTGGCGCCGCGTTCGACAATCCGGATCTCATCGTTGCCTGCGTCGTCGGCGACGGCGAGGCCGAGACCGGGGCGCTTGCGACGAGTTGGCACTCCAACAAGTTCCTCAACCCAGCCACCGACGGCGCGGTGCTGCCGATCCTGCACCTCAATGGCTACAAGATCGCGAATCCGACGGTACTCGCCCGCATCCCGCACGAGGAGCTCGACCAACTCCTGCGCGGCTACGGCTACCTACCGCACTACGTCGAAGGTCACGAGCCCGAACATATGCATCAGGCGATGGCGGCGACGCTCGATCAGGTGATGCGCGAGATCAAGGACATCCAGAGGCAAGCGAGGAAGAACGGATTCACCTCAGCGAGCGAGCGTCCGCGCTGGCCGATGATCGTGCTGCGCTCGCCCAAGGGCTGGACCTGCCCGAAGGAGATCGACGGCAAGAAGTGCGAGGACTACTGGCGATCGCATCAAGTGCCGATGGGCGACATGGGAAAGCCGGGCCATGTGAAGATCCTCGAGCAGTGGATGAAGAGCTATCGCCCCGAGGAGCTCTTCAACGAGAACGGCACACTCATCGACGAGCTCGCTGATCTCGCACCCAAGGGCCAGCGGCGAATGGGCGCGAATCCGCACGGCAACGGCGGACTTCTGCTCAAGGACCTCAATCTCCCCGCGTTCCAAGACTTCGCCGTCGATGTTCCGTTTCCGGGTGCGAGCTCGGCGGAAGCGACGCGGGTGCAGGGCAAGTATCTGACCGAAGTGATGAGACGCAACCTCGACGCGAAAAACTTCCGGCTCTTCAGCCCGGACGAGGCCGCATCGAACCGTTGGCAAGACGTCTTCACCGTGACGAAGCGCGGCTTCGTCGGTGAGACGCGGGACTACGACGACAACATCGCGCCCGACGGTCGGGTGATGGAAATGCTCTCCGAGCATCAGTGCCAAGGCTGGCTCGAGGGATATCTACTCACTGGTCGCCATGGCTTCTTCAGTTGCTACGAGGCGTTCATCCACATCATCGACTCGATGTTCAACCAGCACGCGAAGTGGCTCAAGGTGTGCAACCACATCGGCTGGCGCCGTCCCGTCGCGTCGCTGAACTATCTGCTCTCGAGCCATGTGTGGCGACAGGACCACAACGGCTTCAGCCATCAGGATCCTGGCTTCATCGATCACGTCGTCAACAAGAAAGCCGAAGTGGTTCGCGTCTACCTGCCGCCCGACGCCAACTGCCTGCTCAGCGTCACCGATCACTGCCTGCGCAGCCGCAACTACGTGAACGTGGTCGTCGCAGGCAAGCAGCCTGCACCGCAGTGGCTCACCATGGACGAGGCGGTCAAGCACTGCGAGGCTGGTATCGGCATCTGGGAATGGGCCAGCAGCGATCGCAACAGCGAGCCCGACATCGTGATGGCTTGCTGTGGCGACGTTCCAACGCTTGAGACGCTCGCAGCGGTCGATCTCTTGCGCAAGCACCTTCCCGAGATCAAGGTGCGCGTCGTCAACATCGTCGACCTGATGACGCTCCAGCCGCGGCGCGAGCATCCGCACGGTCTGAGCGACCAGGACTTCGACACGCTGTTCACGAAGGATCGGCCTATCGTTTTTGCGTTTCACGGGTATCCCTGGCTCATCCACCGCCTCACCTATCGCCGCACGAATCACTCCAACATCCATGTGCGCGGCTACAAGGAGGAAGGCACGACGACGACGCCCTTCGACATGTGCGTATTGAACGAAATCGATCGCTTCCACCTCGTCGGCGATGTCATCGATCGCGTGCCCACGCTGGGTTCGCGGGCGGCGTATGCGAAGCAGGCGTTACGCGATGCGCTCATCGAACATCGACAGTACATCACCCGCCGGGGGGAGGACGATCCGCGCATCCTCAATTGGAAGTGGGGCGTGGCCACCGGCGACACAACGTCGCGCAGTTCTACCGAAGGCGACAACGTCTGAGGCGTGCATCCCGTGTCTGACGCAATCCTCATCCTCAATGCCGGGTCATCGAGCCTGAAATTCACGGTGTTCCCAAGCGATGGTGGGTCAACGCCACTTGTGCGCGGACAGATCGAGTCGCTTTCGAGCGGGCCGCGCTTCCGCGCGGTCGACGGCGACGATCGTGAGGTGGGTAAGCGCTCGTGGGACGCGACGTCGAAGCTCACCTACGCCGAGGCCATCGAGTTTCTGCTCAGTTGGGGTAAGACGACTGGACTGCGCGACGCTCATGTCGTCGCCGCGGGACATCGCGTCGTGCACGGTGGCACGCGTTTCAACGGCCCGGTGCGCATCACCGATGACGTGCTGAGTGAGCTTGAAGCGCTCATTCCCCTGGCGCCGCTGCATCAACCGCACAACCTCGAAGCGATTCGCGCAGTGGCCCGCATCGCGCCGCAGGTACCGCAGGTCGCGTGCTTCGACACCGCGTTTCATCGCACGATGGACCTGAATGCACAGCGCTTCGCGATTCCGAGGCGGCACTTCGACGCCGGCGTACGTCGCTACGGCTTCCACGGACTTTCCTACGAGTACATCGCTCTCACGTTGCCCGGTGTCGATGCGGAGGCGGCCCGCGGACGCACGATCGTTGCGCACCTCGGTAACGGCGCGAGCCTGTGCGCACTGCGCGACGGACGAAGCGTCGCAACGACTATGGGTTTGACCGCAATCGACGGCTTGGTGATGGGCACGCGCTGCGGCGAGCTTGATCCAGGCGTCGTGTTTCACTTGCTGCGGAATGGCATGAGCGTTGATGCGCTTGAGCGGATGCTCTACGAGGAATCCGGGCTGCTCGGCGTCTCGGGCGTTTCGAGCGATATGCGCACGCTGCTGGCAAGCGACGCTCCCGCCGCGATGGAGGCAATCGATCTCTTCGTCTATCGCGCGGCGTGTTCAATCGGGGCGATGGCTGCCGCGCTCGAGGGCGTGGATGCCCTCGTCTTCACAGGCGGCATCGGCGAGCACGCAGCGGCAGTTCGCGCGGCGATATGCCGCGCGTCGCGCTGGCTGGGGCTTGAGATCGACGATAGCGCGAACGCTCGCAACGCGTCGCGCATCTCACGCCACGACAGCCGCGTGACGGCGCTGGTGATCCCGACGAACGAAGAATTGATGATCGCGCGACACGTGCAGCGCGTGCTGGGCAGCGAGCCCATTTGCGTTGGACGCTGAATGTCGCACGAAACGACGCCAGCGAGACCTGACTTCGTGAGCTTGGCTGACGAAGACGGCGTTAAGAAGATTGTCGCAACCACGATTCTTGGCATGTGGGAGCTTGGCAACAACCTCGCGAGCCTGCGCCCGTCGAAGCACGCGCGCTATCGCGTGGCGATCTTCGGCTCGGCGCGGGCACAACCGGGATCGTTCGTCTACGACGAAGTGAAACACGCCGCGGCGGCATTCACCGAGATGGGCTGCGATATCATCACGGGCGGCGGACCCGGACTCATGCAAGCGGCAAACGAAGGCGCCACGAGCGTCGGGCTGCCGGGTCGCTCGACCGGCATTCGCGTCGAACTTCCCTTCGAGCAGGAAGTGAATCCGTTCGTCGAGCACGCATTCGAGCACAAGACGTTCTTCATCGGCCTGCATCACTTTGTGCTGACTTCCGACGCCTTCGTCGTCGTGCCCGGCGGCATCGGCACGGTGCTCGAGACGCTGATGGTGTGACAATTGCTTCAAGTGCGGCACATGGACGAGGTGCCGCTCATCCTCGTCGGTGAGATGTGGACCGACCTGGTCGAGTGGTGCCGCACGAGCATGCTTGATCCGCACCTGCAGTTGGCCAATCCCGAGGACTTCAACATTCCCCGATGTCTAAGCACGGCAGACAAGGCGATTGCGGCGATTCGCGAGGAGTACGCGAAGTGGAAGAAGCGGCAAGCAGCTCAAGCCGGCGCTCATCATCGTCGGTGACGCCGCGGACTCGGTCGTCCCGATGGCACAATCGCAGTGATCGTTCGTACCCGAGCGCTTCGTGGGGTACGCTAGCGCCGTGTACCTCGCCTACTGCTCAGCGCTTGGAGCCGCGACGCGGGTCACAACAAGCAACGGATCGCTGGGTCTTGTCCTCGCACACGATTCGTTCGATGACAACGCCCTCGTTGCTATCGGGCTGGGGGTCGTCGGGTTGATTGCGTTGGCAGTCGTTCTGGCGCTTCGTCGCGCGGAACGGGGCCCTGGTAATGCGCCCGTCGACATCGGTACGGAGTCGGTGGGCGGGCTGCTCGCGATTGCGGAAACGGCCAACCTGATCATCGGCCGCATCGACGCTGATGGGCGCTTTCAGTGGATCAGTCCCAATGTGCAGGCGCTCCTAGGTGTTGCACCGAGCGAGTTCGTCAGCGGGCGTCGCAGCTTGTCCGATTTCGTCCACGAAGACGATCGTCCAAGCCTCGCGGCGGCGGCCAGGCATCGCAGCCAGGGACGGCGCGACCGAATCGAGTTTCAATATCGCGTGCGAACGCCGGATGGATCGTGGCGATGGTTTCACGAGCGGCAGGAGCCCGTGGCCGCTGCCGAGGGTCCACCGGTGGCGTGGGAGATCATCGCGGTCGACTTGAGTGACCGGCGCCGCGCGGACGAGCAGCAGAGTCAGACGCTGGCGCTGCAGCAACTGTCGACTCGCATCCTGGAGAGCTTTCTTCAAACCGAGGACATCGAGACCACCATCAGCGGTGCGCTCGCCAACGTTGCGGAACATTTCGGTGTCGATCGAGCGTCCTACGTCTTCCTTGATCCGGTCGCGACGGAAGCCCGGTTGGTCTCGGAGTGGCTCGCACCGAGCGCACTCAGCGCCGCTCCCGCCCGCACTCTGATTCCGCCCGAAATCGTCCGGTGGTGGTTGCGGATCTTCAGTAACGGAGCGCCGTTCACGTTCATTCGAGAGGACGACGATTCGCCGGGGCACGC
>JBBQCR010000164.1:0-7368 GCA_038318935.1 Phycisphaerales bacterium | reverse complement strand
CGCACTTCCGATGTGCCTCCTGTTCGCTGACTCTGCTTTCGGCCAATGGACAGACCCTGCGGGCCGCCGCTGGCTGATCATCGATTTGGGAGAGATGCCTGAATGCACCACGGACCATCGCGCGACCTTCGAGGCGCACGGTCTCAATGATGACGGTGTGGTGGTGGGATTCGCGACTGATTCAACCACTGGTTGCGACGATCGCGCGTGGGTCTGGACACTCTGCGGCGCCTTCAACCTGCCTGCTGAACAGATGAAGGGCATGTCGTCCATGGTGCCAACGACCCTGAAGACCGACGCCAACAAGATCAACAACGCAGGGGTTGTGGCAGGAACGATCCAGTACGTAAGCACGTCGACCACTCAGCCGTTCGTCTGGGATCTGGCGACCTACAACAGTTCGACTGGCCTTGCGTCGACAGTGCAGATCGCCGCGTCCGGCGACGGCGAGGGAGTCGCGAACGATGTCAACAACGCCAGCCCCGCGCTGGTGGTGGGAACGATCTACACCTCAGGCAACGTCTTCAGCGGCTTCTACCACCAAATGGGGACCGCCGGAACCAGTCGAACACTGCTTGCGCCGTTCAGTGGTCAGGTTGAGTCGAGAGCCCGCGGCGCCGCTGTGAACTCGTCCGGAGAAGCCCTCTTCGCTAGTCGATCCGACGCATCCATCGGCAGCCTTCCAGCATGCATCACCGAATACAACGGCATCGGCTGGAAGGTCGGCAGCTCAACGACAACGACGACGTTGCGCGAGGACTTCTCCTCGTCAGGAACTCCCGACCTCACCGAGTGGGAGGCGACCGCTCGAGCAGTCAACGCTGGAGGTCAGCGCGGAGGTACCTACAAAGATCCGGCTGTGGCGTGCAAGTTGAACGCAGTCTTCTGGGGCACGGGCGGGGTGGCGACAGACCTGAGTGGAATCTCGCCGCTGTCCTCCTCGATCGAGACGACCGTCAACGCGATCACCGATGCGGATGCGAGTGGTGGGTTGATGCTGGTCGGTGCTGATTTGCAGAACGATCGTGGCGTGATCTGGTGGCGTGCAACGGCTGGCGGCGCATTCACCGCTACCAGGTCGATTGACATGTGCGCACGGCCGGCGAACTGGAATTTGACCGCATTTGAAGACGTCAATGATTTGGGCTGGATCGTCGCCCAAGGTTTCGCCCCCGACAAGTCGCTCACGCATAAACGCGCAATCCTGCTCATCCCTGATGTCTGTCCCACCGACCTAGATGGCGATCGCCTCACGGGCTCCGCTGACCTCGCTCTACTTCTCGGAGCGTGGGGGGCGTGCTCTGGCTGCTGTCTTGCCGACCTCGATGCAGACGCGACGGTGGGCTCAGCTGACCTCGCGGTCCTTCTAGGCGGCTGGGGCGAGTGCGTGCTCTGCCCTCAGAATGAAAGCGATGGTGCGGCGAGCGAGGAGTCTGAAGAGGGCGAAGGAGGCGACATCGCTGTTGCGATTGAACTCTTCGGCTTCGAAGATGTGCCGTCCTTCTCTGTGTGGTTGAATGAACTCGACGCAGCTACGCGTGAGAGTGTGCTCGCCACCGTCTACGCAATACTAACCCAGTAAAGGAGACGTCATGCCAGAGTGCAACTTCATCGTTTCCCGCGCGACCCTCGCCATTTTGTGGTCGTGTGCAATGACAGGCTCAGCTCAAGCCAGCTTCGCCTGGTTCAACAATAACTTCGCAGGTTGGCAATCTGCTGCTGGCGAGTTCAACACCTGCGACTTCGCCGCTTATCCGACCAACACGTTCATCACCGATCAGTACGCAGACCTTGGCGTGCTCTTCACGAACCCTGGTCCCAACGTTGTGCATGCCAACGACTTCGCGGGCTTCCCGCTCGACGGACACGGCATCGATGGCAACTGCGGCATCGAGCTGACGTTCCTGCAACCTACGTACTCAGTGGGTGCGCATGGCCCAGGCCTCTGGACTTATGACGTTTACGCCGGGAACACACTGCTGTACTCAAGTCCCGGCCATGCGCCGTCGCTGAACGGGTTCGCGGGGTTCGTCTCAACTGTCCCTTTCGACAGGGTGGTCTTCTGGGGTTTGATTCCGCCCAACTGTGAGGACGACGTCTATATCGACAACATCTACTTCAGCACGGTGCCGGCACCGGCGGCGTCGATCTTCGTCGTGATGGGACTGGTTGCGGGCAAGCGACGACGGAGGGTCTGAGCATCCAAGGCGCCGGACCGTTCGATCAAGTCAGAAATCCACCGGGCTGGCACGGGCTGTGCCAGCCCGGCTCCGATTGCCGGGACTGCAATCACGTCTTGCGCCCGGCGACGTTCGCGTCGCGGGTGGAATCGTCGTACCTCGCGACACGCTGGTGTCTCCGACTGGGGTAAAGATCGTCATCGCGAAATTTTCTCGGCGCGATTCGCAGCAATTGTCCGTACGTTCTTCCATTCGACGCTGGCCCCTTGGCTTGGCCGCGGCCGCGCGCCGGTCGCCCATGGTGCCGGACTTTGCAAGTAGGAAGTAGCGACCATGTTGAAGTACACGTCCGTAGGAATGGCAGCAGCGCTCACGTGCGTGATCACAGGCTCAGCTCAAGCCAGCTTCGCCTGGTTCAACAACAACTTCGCCGGTTGGCAATCTGCTGCTGGCGAGTACAAGACATGCGACTTCGCCGCGTATCCGACCAACACGTTCATCACCGATCAGTACGCAGACCTTGGCGTGCTCTTCACGAACCCTGGTCCCAACGTGGTACAAGCCGGTGTGTTCGATATTTATCCGCTCGACGGTAGCGGCATCGACGGCAACTGCGGGATCGAGCTGACGTTCACCCAGCCCACGTACTCGGTGGGCGCGCATGGTCCGGACACTTGGACTTACAACGTGTATTTGGGAAGCACTCTGCTGTACTCAAGTCCCGGCCATCCGTCGTCACCGACTGGCTTCGCGGGATTCGTCTCGACGGTCGCATTCGATAGAGTGGTGTTCTTCGGCGCTTTCGGCCCTGACTGCGACGACGTCCATATCGACAACATCTACTTCAGCACGGTGCCAGCACCAGCGGCGTCGATCTTGGTAGCGATGGGACTCGTTGCGGGCAGACAACGACGGAGGTCCTGAGCCTCCAAAGCTCTGGGCTTTGCGGTCGTCCCCGATCGAAATCCACCGGGCTGGCACGGTCTGTGCCAGCCCGGTTTCCGTATGCCGAGCAGGTTCGACTACGTGATGGTCAAGTGGCTTGGCCAATCTGCATGGAAGTGAGGCCGGGGGAATGAAGTGCCCCCGTGTCGACTGCGCGTAGTGGCATGGACGCAGTGGAAACACAACCATCGCTACGATCGAAACCGGTGCGTCGAGGACTTTCCCGTGAGTTGGCTCATCGCTTGGCGATTGGCTTCGCCGCGCGCTCCGCTCGCATGTTCAGCATCTCGACACCGAGCGCGAAGGCCATCGCGAAATAGATGTATCCCTTCGGCAGGGCCTTATCGTGGGCGATGCCTTCGGTAACGAGCATGAATCCGATGAGGAGGAGAAACGCCAGCGCGAGCATCTTGAGCGATGGACGTCGATCAACGAAGCGACTCACTGATTCGGCGAAGAGCATCATGATCCCCACGGAGATCATCACGGCGGTGATCTGCACGACGAGACTCTGGGCCATGCCGACCGCGGTGATCACAGAGTCGATCGAGAACACCAGGTCCATCACCATGATCTGGATGATGACGCTGGTGAAGGTCACGGTCTTGGCGCCGAGGGAAGGCGCACCCGAGTCGCCGGCGGCCTTGTGATGGATCTCGCGAACGGACTTGGCCATCAGGATGAGGCCACCGACGATCAGAATCAGGTTCCGTCCGGACAACTCGACATGCAGGCCGAGGAAGCTGAGCACGCTCCACGGGGTCGTGAGCTTCGCGATCCAGCCGACGACCGAAAGCATGCCGATTCGCATGAACATCGCCCCAAGCAATCCGACCTGCCTAGCCCGCTTCTGCTGTTCGACCGGCAGTTTGCCGGACAGAATGGCGAGGAAGACGATGTTGTCGATGCCAAGGACGATCTCAAGCGCCGTGAGTGTCACGAGCGCGAGCAGATTCTCGGCGGTCAGAAGTTGGACGATCGTCTCCACGGCCGATTTTCCCCCTCGGTACACTTGATCACATCATGCTTCTCATGCACCTTGCTCACGCTAGCAGACTTCTGATCGGACCTGTCGCGGCTCTCATCGTGTCGATGGATTGCGTCGCCCAGTCGTCGCCCGCGGCGCCTCCGCCGCAGGCTCAGCCGGTGGCCGCCACGCCCTGCGAAGTTTCGCCGAAGGTGGTGCAGATCGGCCAAGTCGCTCCGAACTCGCTGCATCCCGCGAAGTTCACGCTCACCAACCGAGGGACGACACCGCTCAAGGTCGCGAGCGCCATCCCAAGCTGCAAGTGCACGGACATCACGAACATTGTTGGCCAGGTGATTCAGCCGGGTGGAACGCTCGACCTCAGTGCCTCGATGAAGGCGCCGCCCGTTCCCGGTGCGAAGGACGCCGAGGTGTTCGTCACCTTCGAGGGCTGGAAGGCTCCGGTCATTGCCAAGATCTCCGGCGAAGTAGTGATGAGCATCGTCCCGCAGCCTCCGTTCGTCGACGCGCTCAAGGGCGTCACCAGCGGCAGCATCACGCTGCGCTCGGCGGATGGAAAGCCGTTCCGGATCCTCTCCGCGGGCGGTGCGGTGCCGAACTTCAAGGGTTTCGATGCGGCGACAGGACAACCTCAGGCCCAGTACGAGATCGCATGGGATGTCTCCAAGCTCGCGGCGCTACCGCTCTGGTGGGTCATCGAAACCGATCGAGACGACGCCGCGGTCATTCCGCTTCGCATTCGAAACGAGAACACCGGATCGAAGTACGACATGCCGCGCTTTGATCGGCAGTGGATCGCGAAGGATTCGATCGCCCTTGCGGGGCTACTGAAGGCGGGAATGCCCGGCGAGATCATCATCGAGATCGAGCATTACAACCCGCCACAGCGGAAGACCCCGAAGAAGTCGGGCTGGGACGACATCAAGTCGCTCACTTCCAAGGATCCTTCCGTGAAGTTCGAGATCGTCGAGAAGCGGCCGATCGGCAACGATCGAATCGAGTTGCGGGTGAAGGTCACGGCGTCGAAGCCAGGACTCATCAACAGCGACCTGACGTTGACCACGGCGACGGGCACGGGAGACATCCCCTTCATCGCGAAGGTGCAGTGACCTCGCGTGAACGAGAGTTCTGTCGACATGCGCAACGCCTCGTCGGTCTGTGCGATCCTTGATCGTGCGGCCGAGTCGCTGCATGCGGCGCCGCAGCGCGAGGGCTGCGTGGATCGACTTTCCGCCCGTGGTCGGTTGGTTGTCTCCGGCGACCTGCACGACAATCCGGTGCACTTGGCTCGCATTCGATCCTTCGCCAGGCTCGACGCATCTCCGGAGAACCACCTGATCGTTCAGGAACTCATTCATGGCGATCGCATGGTGAACGGTGTCGACCTTTCGTATCGGGTCGTCGCAAAGGTCGCCGAACTCGTCACTCGTCATCCCGGTCAAGTGCATCCGCTGCTGGCCAATCATGAGCTCTGCCAGATGCTCGGCATCGGGGTGAGCAAGGGACACGGTGATGGGACGGCGATGTTCAACGACGGTCTCGACTTCGTCTTTGGTGAGGATGCCCCGAGCGTTGCTGACGCTCTCGCGGGCTTCTTTCGTGCGATGCCGCTGGCCGTGAAGACCGAGGGTGGACTGTGGTGCTCGCACTCGATCCCCTCGCCGGAGATGACGTCACGATTCGATGACGCAGTGTTCCAGCGAGCGTTGATCGACAGCGACTATCGGGCACCACTGGGCCCGGCCTACATCATGGTCTGGGGCCGTGGTCAGACCGAGGAGCAGGTCGCGGCGCTCGCGGAGCGTTGGCATGCGAAGCTCTTCTTCCTTGGTCATGCGCACAGCGACATGGGTGCTCATGCAGTGACGTCGCGCATGGCCGTCATCAACAGCGATCACGAACGCGGCCGAGTCGCCGAGATCGACCTCGCCGAGATTCCCGCAAGCGCCGACGAACTTCTGCTGACCACTGTCCCGATCGCGAACCTGAGCGATCGTGACGCAGGTGGTTCGTGGTGAGCGGTGAGGTGCTGGCAATCGAGATGTCGCAACGTGGCGGTTCGATCGCGCTCGGACGACCGGGGCAATCTCCCATGCGCCTCGCGTTCGGGCCGGGCACGAGCGACGAAGACCCATTGCTGCCTGCAATTGAATCGCTCGTATCCGGCGCTGGGCTTACGCCGCGCGATCTCGCTGCGATTGCGGTGTCCGCTGGACCCGGTGGATTCACCGGACTTCGAATCGCGATGACAGTGACGAAATGCATGGCGGATGCCCTCTCCATTCCCGTCGTCGCTGTGCCGAGTGCCCTGGTTGTCGCGGCCGCGTCAACTTCCGTCGGCCCGCGTTCAATCGCACTCGCTTCGAAGCGCGACACGACGTGGCTGACTGCAACCGAGGGCGACGGCGGAGCGGTGCGCATCGTCGGTGAGCCTCGCATCGTTGACGCATCGACCTGTTCGTTCGTCCACGGTGATACGCGTTCCCGGACGCTCCTGGCCGACGAGCACGTGGCGATCGAGATCATCGAACGGGCCCGCGCGTTCGGACTGGTGATCGAACAACCGATGTTCGACGCAGGAGCATGCTGGCACGTCGGCGTCGCGATGCTCGCCCGCGGCGAGACGTGCGATCCGCTGCGGCTCGCTCCGATCTATCCGCGTGAACCCGAGGCCGTGACGCTCTGGCGAGAGCGACATCCTGACGCATAAGTGATTGATTTGCGACGCCCGATAGCGATTTGGCTCGGCATGACCCGCGTGACCCAGTTCACCGGAACCCACTGGCGATCCCTGCGAACGCTCCTGCAAAGGTCACGGCGTCTGATGCCGATGCACCGGTGCGGAAGGATGGGCAAGGCGGGAAAGGACTACCGCCGGAAGGGGACGGGCAACGACACGTTCGGGCATCGCCCGTCGTGCGCTCTCGTCGTCACCACCAGGGAGGGAGCACATGGCAGGGGAGCACCAGAAGCACGATACCGACGAGCGTCCCGAGCCGCTGTCCGCGCGAAACGCGGAACGCAACCGATGGGTCGACAAGCAGGTCTTCACGACCGGCGAGGCTGCGGAAGTCTGCAAGGTTTCGCAGCAAACGATCATTCGTTGCTTCGACAGCGGTCGCCTGAACGGCTTTCGCGTACCGGGTTCCCGATTTCGGCGAATCCCGCGTGGTGAGCTGATCCGCTTCATGAGGACCAACGAGATTCCGCTCGACGTCCTGGGCAACGACTGCAAGCGAGTGCTGGTGGTCGATG
>JBBQCR010000163.1:0-7375 GCA_038318935.1 Phycisphaerales bacterium | reverse complement strand
TCTCGCTCCTCACGCCAACTCCCCAACGACTGGGGGCTCCCCATCGACAGGGGAAGGAACCTGACCCATGAACTCTCTCGTGACTGCATCGATCACCCTCGCCCAAGCCACCCCCACCTCGCCGTTCCTCTGGGCGGGCGGAATCGTCATCGCCGTCATCGGCCTGATTCTCTTCGTTCTGCTCTGGCAGTTCGTGCAGCTCTGGGTGCAGGCGTATCTCTCAGGCGCACCGGTCGCCTTCTTTGGTCTGGTGATGATGCGACTCCGAAAGGTGCCGCCAGCGATGGTTGTCCTCAATCGCATCGCGGCCAAGAAAGCTGGCCTCGACGTCTCGACCGATCTCATTGAGGCTCACCTCCTCGCGGGCGGCAACGTCACGCGTGTCGTGCGAGCGATGATCGCTGCCGACAAAGCCCGCATTGATCTCCCGTGGGAGCGCGCGACCGCTATCGATCTTGCGGGGCGCGACATTCTCGATGCAGTGCAGACGTCGGTGTATCCGAAGGTGATCGACTGCCCGAGCCCTTCGAGCGGCAAGCAGACCATCGACGCGGTCGCCCAAGACGGCATCCAATTGCGAGCCAAAGCTCGCGTGACCGTGCGCACAAACATTGAGCGGCTTGTCGGTGGTGCCACCGAAGAGACAATCATCGCCCGCGTCGGCGAAGGCATCATCTCAACCATCGGTTCGGCGGCCAGCCACAAGGCAGTGCTGGAGAATCCCGACAAGATCTCTAAGACCGTGCTCGCGAAAGGACTGGACTCGGCGACGGCGTTTGAGATCCTCTCGATCGACATCGCAGACATCGATGTCGGCGACAACATTGGTGCCCACCTGCAAGCCGACCAGGCCGAGGCCGATACCAAGCGTTACCAGGCCGAAGCGGAGAAGCGACGCGCCTTGGCCACCGCTCACGAAGCGGAGTTCCAAGCGGAGGCCCAGAAGAACCGCGCGTTGGTGATTCTCGCCGAAGCGGACGTCCCCAAGGCGATCGCCGAAGCGCTGCGGAGCGGCAACCTCGGCCTCATGGACTATTACCGCATGCGAAACGTGATCGCCGATACGCAGATGCGTGACGCGATCGGCGGCAAGCCTCAGCAGTCCTGATCGCGCCTTGCCGACGCTTCACGTTGTCATTCCCTTCTACGAGGAGTCCGCGACGCTCGATGAATGCGTGCGGCGGGTGCTCGCGTCTCCACTGCCTGCCGGGTGGACGAGATCCGTGACGCTCGTTGATGACGGCTCGTCGAGCGATGCCGTCTCGGTCGCGGAGGAGATCTGCACGAAGCACCAGGTCCGCTTTCTGCGGCACGAACGGAATCGCGGCAAAGGAGCCGCACTCCGCACGGGATTTGCCGATGTCCTCACCCGCGCAGCAGACACCGATGTCGTGATCGTTCAGGACGCGGACCTCGAGTACGACGCCGGAAACTATGCGGCGCTGCTCGCGCCGATCGCCAGCGGTGCCGCTGATGCGGTCTTCGGTAATCGCTGGAGCCACGCCGATCATCTCAAGCTCGGGCGCCGGCTCCACCGGGCGATGAACGGTGCGCTCACGCTCGTGAGCAACGCCCTGAGCGGACTGCGCGTCAGCGATATGGAGTGCTGCTACAAGCTCTTCCGCGTGCCCGTGCTGCGTGCCCTGCTGCCCTCCCTCAGCGAAGATCGTTTCGGGATCGAACCGCAGATCGCCGCCGCACTCGGTCGTCAGCGCATTCGACTCGGCGAGGTCCCGGTGGAATACGCGCCTCGCAGTTTCGCGGAAGGCAAGAAGATCCGACCTCGCGACGGTCTTCGCGCCGTGTGGGTCATCGCCCGCGAGCGGCTGCGTCCCACGCGAGCCGGCGCACCATGAAGGCAGGCGACGGAGGAAACGCGACGGGCACTCCGGTTCGCAAGCGTCGCGCCCGCGAGACCGCGGTGCAACTCATCGGTTTCGCCGTCGGGATCTGGCTCATCGTGTGGTGCGCCCGCAAGGCACTTGCGGACGGCGGCGCCGAATCGATCCGTCAGCATGTGGCGGTGGCGCCTTGGTGGCTGCTCGCGGCGCTGCTCGGCACCACGCTCGTCAGTCTCCTCTGCAACGGAGCGCTGTTCTGGGCGCTGCTGCGACCCGTGCGACCGTTGCCGCAACACGAGCTTCAGGCGATCAACCTCCTCGCGAGCTTCCTGAACTACACGCCCCTTCCCTTTCGCATGGGACTGGTCGCCCGCTTCGCCTACCACTGGCGCGTCAATCGGATGCCAACCTCGCTGATCGCTGCATGGTTCGGCGCCGCGATGGTGAGCGTGGCCGTCGCGTTCCTCTCGGTCGCCCTCGGGCTTCCGTTCGCCACTCAGGTCGGACTCGGCGGTGTTGCGATGATCGCGCTTGTTGCATCAGCGGTCGGCGTGATCATGGTTGGTTGGCTCGCGCGGCGAGCGTTCGTCGTCCGCTGGATGAAGGGCAACGAACGCATGCTGAGCGACCCGCGGGCGTTCGGTCTCGCTACCGCGTTTCGGCTCATCGACGTCGCCGCCTGGTCAGCGCGCATGGCCTGCGCGGTGGCGATCCTCGACATTCCGATCACGACGACACAAGCCGCATTTCTCGGCGTGACCGCGGTCATTGCCAGTATGAATCCACTCGGACGATTCGGATTCCGAGAGGCTGCGGTCGTTTGGGTCGCGAGCGAGATCTTCCAGGGATCGATGAGCGCTGAGGATGTCACTGCGACATTCGCGCAGCTCGCGCTCCTGGAGAGCGCCGCCGAGGGGATGGTGACGATTCCGCTTGGTTCCATCGCGGCGTGGTGGTGCTGGAACCGCTTCCGTAACGCCGGTCCGCGGCACCCCGGCGATCACGACATGCCTCGGTAGTTCCAGGCGATCACGCGCCGCAATCCATCCTCCATGGCGAACCAACCGATCCGAAGCCGTTCACCGGCGCTCCCCAGCCACGGCGCCCGTCCGCTCACACGATCAACACGCGACAGCGCCGCCCGAACATCGACAATTCCGACATCTTCCGCCCCACGACCTGCGGCGTGCAATCGGGCGAGCCAGCCGACGCACGCGACGTTCACGACGTGGGCCGCCAAGCCAAGCGTCATCGGCCAACCATAGTGACCTGCGCCCCAGGCACGACGGCCACGCAGCGTGGCTCGAACGTACCGAACCAACAGTTCGTCGATCTGCTTGATCTCCGGCGATACGCCGAGTCCGCGAGTGCGCTCCATCGCCGCGAAGCCAATGCCATCCGGCCATCCGCTCGTAAGGTCCGCGCCGATGCGCGGAACAAGTCCAGTGCCGCGTGAGAATCGCCGTGAACGCGTGAACTGATCTAGCGCCATGCGCCAACGGCCCGTCTTCGCCATGCCCCGGATCTTCGGATCTTCGGTCCGGGCGAAGACCGCCTGTCGCAGCAGTCGGCGCTGTCGGCTGCTCGCTGGCGCGAAGGGAAGATGCGACAGTTCGTCTGGGAGTGCGGTGGTGAGCGCACCCATCAAGTCTTCGAAACGTTCGCCGCGCACCGATACGAGTCGAGCCTTCATGAGCGATTGAGCGATCCAAGCGAATCCGTCGAGTCGCAGGGCCAGTGGCACGTCCGTGCGCATCATCCAGCGTTCGACGGAAATAATCAGGGCATCGACCTCGTCGGGTTGAGCGACCAGACCTTCCGCAAGTTGCACGGGAACGGGTGCAGCGACTGTTTCCGGCGCCCGCTCGGCCATTCGCAGCAGTTCGGCACGGTGGTGTCCGAGCGAGGCGCCCTTGCTCTCCAGCACGCTGCCGCACGCGAAGCTCACTCCCATGGCGGCGTCGCGCTCACCCGGCACGATGGAGAAGGGAAAGAGTTGACAGGCGATCGGCTTCTCCTCGAAGCCGAACTCCGCGTGAATGCGACAACGGCCGTCCGACATCCAGAAGATGCACGCGCCATCATCACGCTGTTTCAGATACGTCTGCCCGCGAAACACGACGGTGACGGACTCGCCGAGCTTCTCTTCCCAGCCCTGCTCGCGAAGCCGGCGAAGATCGTCGTCTCGCAGCTGCACGGTGAAATCGCGACAGCAATTGCCGCAACCGTGGCACGAGTAGCGCTGCTCGCTCACCGCAAGCGTCGCTATCGGCAATCGAACGTCGGCCCGTGGGGTGGTCATCGTGGGTTGGTCATCGTGGGTTAGTCATAGTCAAGTCGCTCCGATACTACGCGAGCACCAACCCTCGCAATCGCTCCGCCATCGCTCGCGCCGCCTGGCCCCGGTGGCTTCGGACATTCTTCTCCTCGGGAGTAAGTTCGGCACTGGTCCGCCGCTCCGCCGGAAGAAAAAGGTGCGGGTCGTACCCGAAGCCATGACTGCCCCGCGGCTCATCGACAATGACCCCCGAGAATTCGCCGCGGGTTTCTGCGAGCACGCGTCCTTCCGGCGTCGCCAAGCACATGGTGCATACGAAACACGCCTGACGTCGATCGGGAGGAACATCGCGAAGGCGCTCGATCAGCAACCGGTTGTTGGCAGCATCCCGTTCGGGGCGAGACCCGGCCACTCCGGCGAAGTGAGCGCTGTTGACGCCGGGTTCACCATTCAGGGCGTCGACCTCAAGCCCGGAGTCGTCAGCGAGGCACGTTCGTTCAGTCATTCGGGCGTACGCGATCGCCTTGATGCGAGCGTTGTCTCGAAAGGTCGCGCCGGGCTCCTCCGGTTCGGGAAAAGTCGAGCCGAGATCGCCAAGACCGAGAACGCGCAGCCCCAGAGGCTCGAGGACTGCACGAATCTCGTCAAGCTTGTGTGGGTTGCCGGTGGCGACGAGAACTTCGCGGGTTGCGGATTGGGGCATGGCGAAACACAGAGTACAGTCGACCGTCGTCGTGCACTCCGGCGCGGGCGACCAAAGGGAGATCCGATGATGAAGTTGGCTATCGCCGCCTCGGTGTGCGTGATCAGCGGTTCTGCGTTGGCGGATGTCACCTTGCTGAGCGCCAGCGCCGACAACACGCTGTACCAGAACGAGAGCGGCAGCATCAGTAACGGTGCTGGCGAGTGGTTCTTCGCTGGCAAGAACAATCAGGGACTGATCCGTCGCGGTCTTCTCCGCTTCGATGTCTCGAGCATTCCCGCCAATGCGACCATCGAGTCGGTCTCGCTCACGCTGTATCACTCGCTCGGCCAACCGACCACCGCCGAGGTTTCGCTGCATCGCGTTCTCGCATCGTGGGGCGAAGGCACGAGCAACCCCAAGGGCAACGAGGGCAGCGGCGGAGCCGCCACTCCCGGCGATGCCACCTGGCTCTTCCGATTCTTCGACACGACATCCTGGACTGCTGCGGGCGGTGACTTCACCGAGACGGCGAGCGCCGCGACCCTCGTCGGACCCACGGTGAATTTTTACAATTGGACCAGCGCCGGCATGGTGAACGACGTGCAGGCATGGACCTCGGGCACGATCGCCAATCAGGGTTGGGAGTTGATCGGCGACGAGACGGTCAAGATCGGCAGTGCCAAGCGATTCAGTACTCGCGAGAACGCGGCTGTGGAACAACGCCCGGTGCTGACCGTCGTCTGGTCGATCGTCGGCGATCTCAATGGCGACGGCCTGGTGAACGCAGCGGATCTCGCGCTTCTCCTCGGAGCATGGGGGACCCGCGGACCCGGGGATCTCGACGGAGATGGAAGTGTCGGCGCTGCGGATCTCACGCTCCTGCTCGGAGCATGGAGCGTCTGACCCGAACTGGAAACTACTTCGGGCCCGTCAGGTCTGCAAGACACCGGTGCGGTACTCCGCATCGCATGGCACCATCGAGGCGATCTGCAACGCCGTGACGAGTTCGTCGCGCGTTCGCTCGGGATCGATCATCCGATCGAGCCATCCACGCGCGGCACCGTAGAGGACATCCTGCTGCTCGTTGTAGCTCGCCGTGATCGCCGCCAGTAGTTGCTTGCGCATCTCTTCGTCGATCTTCTCGCCCTTGCGCTCGCGGGCTCCGAGATCGATCTGGAGCAGCACATTCGCCGCCTGCGCCGCCCCCATCACCGAACACTTTGCACCAGGCCATGCGAGAGTGAGGAACGGATCGAAGGCCCGTCCGCACATCGCGTAGTTGCCCGCGCCGTAACTTGAGTTCAGGAGGAGCGAGATCTTCGGAACCACGCAGTTGCTCATGGCGTTCACCATCTTTGCGCCTGAGCGGATGATTCCACCCTGCTCGCTGTCACGGCCCACCATGAAGCCGGTGGTGTCGTGGGCGAAGATAATCGGAATGCGCTTCTGGTTGCAGTCCATGATGAAGCGCGCGGCCTTGTCGGCGCTGTCCACGTAGATGACGCCGCCATACTGGAGCGGGCCGGCGGCGGACTTGCAGCGCTTGCGTTGGTTGGCCACCACGCCGATCGCCACGCCACCCAGCCGGCCGTAGCCACACACCAGCGTCTGGCCGAATTCCGCCTTGTATTCGTCGAAAGGCGCGTCATCGAGGATGCACGGCAACAGATCGCGGATGTCGTATTCCGTGCGCGGATTAGGGTCGAAGAGCGTCAGCATGTCCGCCGGCGACCTGCCCGGCGGGACCGTCGGATCGACCCTGCGGGAATCTGCCGTCAGCACGCCGACGAGTCGGCGGAGCCGATCGAGGCACGACTTCTCGTCCTTCTCGCGGAAGTCGATCGTGCCGGAGATCGCGGCGTGCATCGCCACCCCGCCGAGTTCCTCGTGGTCCACCGTCTGCCCGATCGCCGCCTTGACCAGCGCCGGCCCGGCGAGGTACAGCGCACTACCTTCGGTCATGAGGAGTTTGTCGCACAGCACGGGCAGGTAGCCGCCCCCCGCGACGCAGTTGCCGAGGATGGCTGCGATCTGTGGCACGCCAATGGCAGACAGGACTGCGTTATTCCGGAAGATGCGCCCGAAGTCGTCCTCGTCGGGGAAGACCTCGTCTTGCAACGGCAAGAACACGCCCGCCGAATCGACGAGGTAGACGAGCGGCAGTCGGCTCTCGAGCGCGATGCGCTGGGCGCGCAGGACCTTCTTCGCCGTCATCGGGAAGAACGCCCCGGCCTTGACCGTCGCGTCATTGGCGATGATCATGACCCGCCGCCCGGACACCGTGCCGATGCCCGTGACGACCCCGGCGGACGGGGCGCCGCCCCAGTCGGCGTACATCTTCCACGCCGCCCACAGGCCCAGTTCGAAGAACGAGCTGCCCTCGTCGACGAGGCCGGCGATGCGCTCGCGGGCCGTGAGCCGGCCCTTCTCGTGCTGACGGCCGATCGCCTTGGTGCCGCCGCCGAGGCGGATGGCCGACTCCTGCTTACGGATGTCGTCGATGAGTCGGCTGAGTTCCTGAGTCATCATCCTCGCTCCGGGTCCGGGGCATACAATGGCCGGTGTCATCTT
>JBBQCR010000162.1:0-7410 GCA_038318935.1 Phycisphaerales bacterium | reverse complement strand
GGTCATCGACGCTGCATCGGATGCGGACAGGATCTGCGAGCCACGCCCTCCGTCCAAGGTGTCGGGCGATGTGGCGAGTGCGGTGCAGGATTTGTTCGAGTCGACGTCGCGATCTGACTCGCCGCGCATCGCTGGCACGGTCGACTTGCACCATTCCGACCTGAGAAGGACGATGCCGCATCTCGTGCATGTCGAACGTTCATCATCCCGTCGGATCCTGATCGTGGGCGGTGGTCTTGCCGGATTGGCCTGCGCTCGCGCGGTCGCCGACCGTGGTCATACGCCAGTCGTCTTTGAATCGTCCGATCGCATCGGCGGCCGATGCACGAGTGATGTGGTCGACGGGTTTACGCTCGATCGCGGATTCCAGGTGTATCTCACCCGCTACAGCGAGGGAGTACGACTGCTCCGAGACGACGCGATGCGTTGGCGCCGCTTCTGGCCCGGCGCCCGCATCTGCGACGGCACCCGCGTGCGAACCGTCGCACACCCGCTTCGTGATCCCCTCGGTGCGATTGCGAGTGTCCTAAGTGGCGCATTGTCGCTCAACGATCTGCGATCACTCGTGCCGCTCGCCCGGATTATGGCTGGCGCCCAGGAGGATCATGCGGGTGTCGACGGCATCAGTTCGCGGGCGTGGCTCCGGGCACGCGGTGTCAACGATCGAGTCATCGATCGCTTTTTCAGGCCATTCCTAGGCGGTGTCTTTCTGGATCGATCACTCGATACCGACGCCGGACGGATGCGCTTCTACATGAGTTGCTTCGGCCAAGGCAACACGGTCGTTCCGGCCGCCGGCATGAAGGCGATTCCTGAGGCGATCGCCGCGCCGTTGCCCAGCGAGACACTGCGTCTTCTGACGCCCGTCGTCGCGGTAACGCGAAATGCTGTGACGCTTGCGAACGGGTCGGTGGAACGCGGGGATGCCGTCGTTGTCGCGACCGACATGACGAACACAGCACGGTACTTCCCCGACTTCCGGCCCCCGCCGTGGCGATCGACGGTGACCATCTGGTTCGCGACCGATGCTGGCGACGCGACCGACCAGCGTCTGCATCTCAACGGGTCTTCGCGCGGATTGGTGAATCACGCTGTCGCAATGAGTGCCGTCGCGCCGGAGTACGCCCCTTCCGGCGCGGGACTGTGGTGTGCCAACATCGTCGGCGGCGCGGACGGCGCGGTCACTGACGTGCGGCGCGGTATCGCGAGCCAGCGCGAGTTGGTGATGGAGGTGCAGCGGGAGCTTGATGGTTGGTTGGGTCGCGGTCGGACCGCCGCGTGGCAGGCGATTCGCGTCGATCGCATCGATCGAGCGATCCCGCGCCAGCATCCGAGCGATCTCGCTGCCGCCCGACCCGTCGAGATTGACGGCGTTCACCTCGCTGGCGATCACGTCGCAGACGCCTCCATCAACGGAGCGCTTCGAAGCGGGCGGATTGCTGCCGAACGCGCGATCGCCTCCGTGCAGTGAGGTGCCTGAGCCGCCTGCACACTTGGCGGGAATCCGTAGAATCCCTTCGTGCGCCGAACTGTCCAATGTCTACTTCTTGGTGGGGTCCTTGGTTGGATCCTTGGCTTGAGTGCCTGCTCCGGCGGGCCGCCCGCAACGTTTGTCGAGAGTGATGTGCCCTTGCCGGTAGAGATGGACGTGCGTTTCAGCGCTGGAATCCTGCGCGACGGCGGAGTGCTCACCAACGGCAATTTCCTGTTGTCGGGTTCGGCGGAAGACCTCACGAAATCCGTGACGGAGACTTCCGCCCGCTATATCGATGGCGGATGGCGCGAGACAGAGCGGACACTGAAGCCGGACTTGGCTGTGCTTGGATTCGCAAAGGATGATCGCACCGTGCGTGTCGAGATCGACCGGCGGCGCATCGATCCGACACAGTCAACGGCCGTGGTGCGCGTCACCCGCGACTCGGTGACCGGTGGCTGACGACGACCTGCGTCGGACTCGCAATCTTTCCTGAGGCCAAGGATGGCCGGCGACCGCTTCGAAAAGAACGCACGCACCTTCACGCTGCTCACTCTGCTGTCGCGAGTGACGGGGCTGGCGCGCGACGCGACGCTGAGTCGTTCCTTTGGCGTTGGTCCGGTGATGGACGCCTTCACGTTCGGCTTCATGGTGCCCAATCTTTTTCGGCGCCTCTTCGGCGAAGGAGCGCTCACGGCGTCGTTCCTGCCGATTTATGCCCGTATTGATCAGGAAGATCCCGAGCGCAGCCGTCGATTCGCATCGCTGACGCTGCTGCTGATGGCGGTCTCGCTCAACCTCTTGGTGCTGGTCGGGGAGCTCATTCTGCTGGGCATGCTGAGCACAACCCCGGCGCGCGAGATCGTCGTCGCAACACCGATTCTCGCTGCGGGCACGGTGATGATGCCGGTAGGCGAGCGACTGCCGCAACTGGGCATTGAACTTCTGATGGTGATGCTGCCGTACATGCCCATGGTCTGCATGGTCGCGGTGCTCGGCGCGATCCTTCAGAGCCGTGATCGTTTCGGCCCGACGGCGGCGAGTCCTCTCATTCTCAATCTAGCAATCGTTGCGACGGCGATCGGGCTTCAACCGATCTTTCGTGGCGCCAACACCGCCATGCAGGGGACGCACGCGACCCTGGTCGGTGCTAGCGTCGTCGCTGCGGGATTGATGCAGCTCGGCTGGGGGTTCTGGGCCGCGCGAAGCGCTCGGCTCTCCATTGGCGCCGCCCTTGTCGCCCTTCGTGACCGCAGCGATTCCACGTGGCCCCTGATGGGAGAGATGCTGAGTAAGGCCGTGCCGATGATGCTTGGCCTCGGAGTGCTGCAACTCAATACCTTCATGGACGGCGTCATCGCGAGTTGGCCGACGATGATGGGTCCCACGATTTTCGGTGTGCCCTTTCCACTCGGCGAAGGCGCGATGGCGGCGCTGGGGAATGCCGCGAGACTCTACGAATTTCCGCTCGGTGTTTTCGGCCTGGCGGTGGCCAACGCGATTTTCCCGGTGCTCTCGCGACAGGCGAAGGACAACGGGGCGTTCCTCGCGACGTTGCGCCGGGGTCTTCGACTGACGATCTTCATCGGGCTTCCCGCCAGTGTCGGTCTCATGCTGATTGCCCGCCCTGCTGTCGCCGTGGTGCTTGAGGGTGGACGATTCACGGTCGATGACACGCGTCGCGTCGCCTTCATCCTGCTTGGCTTCGCGCCGGCGATCTGGAGTTACTCGGCGGTCAATGTGCTGATCAGGGCGTTCTACGCGATCGGTGACTCGAAGACTCCGACGCGGATCTCGGTGATGATGGTCGCCCTCAATCTCACCGGCAATCTCACCTTGATCTGGACGCCGCTGCGTGAAGCGGGTCTCGCGTGGAGCACGGCGGGCTGCTCGGTGATCCAGTGCTTCATCCTGCTGCACATATTGCGGAAGCGGGTCGGACCTATCGTCGACGCCGAGACACTGGGCGGATGGCGACGGACCGCGATCGTGACCGCGGTGATGGGAGGAGCGATGTACGGAGCGAGTCTCGCGCTTCCTGCGGTACACGCGGGCTGGTGGGGAGCAGTGCGCGAGTTGTCGGTCCTCATTCCAGTCGGGGCCCTGGCTCTCATCGCGGGGGCCCTCGCACTTCGTATGCCGGAGCTGAAGTGGGCCCTCGGCAGGCGTTAGCAGGCTGGTAGTGATCGATGTGATGGTTTTTCCGGCTATGCGGTCCACGCGGTTTCAGTCGGTCGCGCGGGCGGCCGATATCGCGGCATAGCGTCGATCGCCCGGTACGGACCGGGGGTCGCGATGGAGCACCGCCGATGGACCCGCACGACCCGCCGATCAACCAGCATCCTGCACTCGCCTCGGAGCAACAGTTCCGTCCGGCGATCACTCCGTCGGCATTCGCCGAAGGCACCTCTGCGCCGATCGCCGGTCCACAGTCGGTGCACAACCACGAGGACGTACTCGCGCTCATCAGCGACGTAGAACGGCAGCTCGAGCGAATGCGCGGCGTGCAGGTCAGGTCGGCGGAGGAGTTCGCGCAGTACACCGAACGGGCGCAACGCCTCGATGCCCGCGAACACGAGATACATGTCGCGGAGGCGTTGCTCACCGGACGGCACGCGCAACTCGAAGCAATGAGTGATGCGCTGCGCGAAGAGCGTGTCCAGTTGTGCCATCGGGCCGAAGAGCTCGAACGCCAGACCCAGGATCATTCGGAAGGGATGATGCAACTGGAGTCCTTGCGTGCAGAGACGATCGCGCAGCGTGACCGCAATGCAATCGAATCGCGGCGACTTGAGGACGGAAATCGAGAGCTCGCGACAGCCCGCGACGAACTGAGCGCCCGACATGCAAACGACGGCGCTGAGGTCGCCAGCCTCCGTCTCGAGTTGGACCAGTTGCGTGAGTGCTGCGATGACGCGGAGTCATCGCTCGCTAGCCGTGACACGGTCGTCGAGGCGAAGGACATCGAACTCGCTGAGCGGAGTCAGAAGTACGCGGAGATGGAACGCGAACTCGAGATGACGCGGCAGAGTCTGCGCACTGCGGGTGAAAAGCTCGCGGCACTCGCGAAATCGATGGCCGATCTGTCCCCGCAACTTGAGCGAGGTGCAGCGGCTTTGGCCATGGTCAGCCAACTGCAGCGCACGGTCGAGACGCAGCGTGAAGAGCTCGAGTCGCTTCGGACGCGCGCTGGAACTGAATCGAGCGAGGCCGTGGAAACTGAGCGGCGCAAGGTCACCGATGCTGAAGCTGAGGTTGCGAGGCTCACCCAGCGAATCGCAGCGATCGCGACTGCCCAGGACGCTGATCGCAGCACCGCCGCGGCCGACGTTGAAGCCCGGACCAAGCAGCTTGAGCAGACATCTGCACGACTCGATGAGGCTCTGGCGTTCCTTCGAACAAGAAAACTGCGGCTCGATAAGGCGCAGCGATTCTTTCGCGAACGGAAGATCAAGCGTGAATCGACGATGCGAGAGTCGGCGGAGAGCGCTTTGGTGCATGTGCTCGAGCAAGAGCGGCTCGTGAAGCGACAACGCGACGAACTCCGAAGTGTTCAGGAGATACTCACGGTGTCCGAGCAGACCATGCTCCTTCGCTATGCCCGCCATCGGGGGGGCCTGGTAGCAGCGTGGATGGTGATCGTCACGTCGGCGCTCGCGGCTGCGTCTTGGTTCGCGTCGGATCTCGTCCTGCCGAAGATGGCCGTGGCGTCGGTCGACCTGGTCGCCAAGACCAAGGACGGAGCATTGATCTCGCCCGAAGGTGATGCCGCATGGCAATCCCTGCAACGATCGACGCTCGCCGACGAGACGTTCCGTTCTGCGGTTCGCAGGCGATTGCAGGAGCGTGGCGTAGCGGCGCTGCGGAACGAGTCCGACATCAACGAGTGGATTGACAACGTCCGCATCGACTCTGACGGTCCGGGCGCTATGCGACTCGTCGCCGAGACGTCGGGACCGGACACCGCGATTCTCGCCCTCGACACGCTCGCGACGACCCTGGTGAACGAAGTGCCGAAATTCGCGAAGGGGAAGGGCGAGATCGCCAAGACGGCTCTCGCCGGTCAGACGGCGATTCCTGGTCGCGTGACGTTCTCGACCCTCGTACCCCAAGAGGGCCGCTACGACCGACTGGTCGCCGCAGGACTCATCTTCTCGGGCGTCTTCACAGTGGGGCTGTTCGCTGGCGCGGCTGCGTTCGGTCGCATCGCCCGCTCCAAGCGGAAGTTTGAGGACGCGGAGCGGTTCGGCGCGACGCTCTGAGCAACGCCAGGGCACCGGCGGCGGTTGCGATGCTTCGTTGAGTCGCGAGAGTCGCGAGAGTCGCGCCGATTTTGCGGCCTCGACTGCGCATCAGCGACTTGGTTCCGCAGGCAGATGAAAGTCATGCTTCGCTTGGGTCGATCGTCTTACGGTCAGGATGACCACGATTTGCGGCGGACGCCGCACGGCACCACGGAAGGAGCCAGTGATGGCAGCATGGAACGCATTGAGGCTGGTTGGAGGCGTCATGGACTCGGACTTCGAGCCCGAGCCGCCCGCGCCACTACCGTTCGCGGAGTACGCGGCGCAACTCGCCGGACACCATCGCCCCACGCATGGTCACTCGCGCATGGACCCCTTCGAACAGCTTGGCGGTACCGAATCTCCCACCGGGGCGTACGACGGCCTCATGAGCGTGTTCGACAAGATCGGCGGCGACATCACTTCGCTCGCGCACGCGCTGGGCCTCGACTCCGACACGAATCCCGACATGGACCGTCCGCGCGCCGCGTGATCGCTCACCCGGCGCGAAGGCCAAGGACGGCCCTCGCGGAAAGTCTCAACCGCCCGCGCTTCGCGCGGGCGGTTGTCGTTGCGGCACTCATCGCACGAGGATGCCGACAACCGCCGAGGCCGCCAAGACCGCTGGAATCGTCGCACGTCGCTTCAGCGCGAAGAAGAGTGCCATGGCGACGAGCGCGATCGCCAGCGACATCGGGTGCGTGACAGAGGGCACACGATCCTGCCATTGCAGACCGATGACGTCGCCGAGGAGTTGAAGCCCCGTTGCTGCGATGAGCCCCGCGACCGCTGCGGCGACGCCGTCCAGTGCCCCGTGCAGTTGCGGTCGGTCGAGCAGCCGCTCAAAGAGCTCGTGGCCGATGAGCGTAAAACTGAACGCTGGCAGGAAGATCCCCAGAGTGAGCGCGAGCGCCCCCAAGATTCCGCCACCGAGGAATCCGACGAACGTGCCAAAGATGACAAGCGGCGCTGGTAGCACGCCGCCGATCGCGATGCCGTCAAGGAACTGCGTCTCGCTCATCCAACCTTGACGACCGACAGCGGCATCCCTGACTACGGGTATCGCGGTATACGCGCCGCCGAAGGTGACCAGTCCTCCCGTCAATCCAGTGGTGAAGAGTTTCGTGAGCGAGACGTCGTGGCGCTCTTCGAACGCGATCGGCGTTGATGCAACATGATTGGGCCAAGTCCATCCTGTACCGAGCACGGCGCAGACGCCGATGAAGAGCGCCGTCAGTGCTGCCGCAAGTGGACGATTGCCACGCACGACGATGGACTGGACGATCCCACCAAAGACGAGCGGAACCCAGAAGGGAACCAGCAGCGATTGAGCGACGAATCCCATCACGGCAACAGCAGCGAGCACCGGTCCGCGGACGAGCGAGACCCAGATGCGGGTGGTCGCGCGGAGCACCAGCCCCACGACTGCCGCCTGCACAGCAACGAACGCAGCCAGCGCAATCGGATCGCGAAGTCCGAATCGGACATACAGCCATGAGGCGATTAGCATCAGGACGAGCCCTGGAAGCATGAAGCCCAGCCCGGCGGCGATCGCCCCCACGCGACCCCGTACGATCATCCCGAACCAGCAGCACAGCTCGTGGGCCTCCGGACCCGGTAACACTTGATAGACCGCAAGCGCGCGTCGAAAGC
>JBBQCR010000161.1:0-7457 GCA_038318935.1 Phycisphaerales bacterium | reverse complement strand
TTGATCTCCTGTTCGAGCGGCGCAGCAATGGTGTCGGCGATCGTCGCCGCGTTGGCACCGGGATACAGGGCCTCGACGCGCACGACCGGCGGCGCGAGCTCGGGATACTGCTCGGTCGGCAAGGACCGATACGCCACGGCGCCAAGGAGCGTGATGACGATCGAGATCACGCACGCGAAGATCGGGCGGTCGATGAAGAATCGGCTGAACATGATGGTCTCGGTTCGTCCCGCGAGGTCTGGCTGAGTGTCGCAATCGATGGAAAGTACGGATCAGCCAGCCTTCGGTGCCACGGCGGGCGGCATCGCAGCGGACTCTTCCTTGGCCTCCACCTTGCTTCCGGCGCGAGCCCGTTGCAGACCGTTGACGATCACTCTCGCATCGGCGTCGAGTCCTTCGTCGATACGCCGCATGCGGTCATAGATCGGTCCCACCTTGACACTGCGGCGCTCCACAATGCCATCTGCTCCCACCACGAGGACGTATCGTCCTGATTGATCGGTCTCGACCGCGACGTCCGGCACCAGCAGTGCCTGTCGCTCGCCAGAGACCGGCTGCAGCCGCACGAACAGTCCCGCGAGAATGGTGCCGTCCGGGTTGTCAAAGATCGCTTCGATACGCACCGTGCCGCTCGACGTGTCGATCGTGTTGTCCGCTCGTTCGAAGCGTCCGACGTGCGGAAATCCAGTGTCGTTGGCGAGCGCCATGCGAACCACCTGCACAGGACGCCCGTCCTCCCCCGGTCGCCGATTCGCGTTGGCCTTGCGGAGGTCGAGCAATGTGCGCTCATCCATGTCGTAGCTTGCATAGACCTTCTCGTCGTTCACGATTGTCGCCAGCAACGTGGGATCCGTCGCGCCGACCAACTGACCGACATCGACCGTAACGATGCCCACTCGCCCGCTGATAGGAGCAGTCACAGTCGTGAAGCTGAGATCGAGCTCTGCTGCGGTCAGAACCGCTTGCGCCAGATCGACCTTGGCCTTCGCGGAATCTCGATCGGCCCTGGTTCGGTCGACCTCCTGCTGCGTCGCGGCGGATGCTTGCATCGCCTCCATCGCGCGCCGCAGGGTGAGTTCAGCGATACGAAACGTCGCCTGAGCTGCTTCAAGCTCCGCGCGGGCTTGGGCCACCGTCGCCTCAAAGGGACGCGGATCGATCTGGAAGAGCACATCGCCCTGCTTCACGCGCCGGCCACCGTCGACAAGCTTCTTTTCGAGGAATCCCTTCACGCGCGCACGCACCTCGACGGTCTCGAAGCCTCGTGTGCGACCAGTGAACTCAAGCGTGTCCTCGACGAGACGGACAATCGGCTTCGCGACCGTCACGACCGGCGGCGGTGGCGGCGCGAACACTGCGGGCTTCCGCTCACACGCCGCGAGCCCACAAGTGATTGAGAGGACCGCGAGCAGACGCAACGCCAAAGCAACTCGTCGAACCGTCATGCGAATCTCCAGCCGGCAGCGCTGGGGATCCAATCCGCTGCGACTCAGCGCTCGGCGCGATCGATTGGTAGCTCCAGCGAGAATTGGGCACCGCCAAGCGTACTCGTCTCGCAGCGAAGTCGCCCTCCGAGCCCGCGCGCCAGTTCGCTGGAGATTGCCAGTCCGAGTCCGAGGCCGCGGATCGAATCGCCGGGGCCACGCTCGCCGCGGTCAAACGCGCGAAAGATGCGCCGACGCAATCGGTCGGGGACGCCGGGGCCGTTGTCCTCGATCGCCAACGACGTGCGTGTACCGTTCGGCTCGACTCGCAATCGGACCTCGGATCCGCGACCCGCGTACTTGCACCCGTTGTCGACGAGATTGAACAGGATCTGCCGCACACGGTCCGGATCGGTCGTGACGGTCGCGTTGGTGTCGATGTCTCCTGCAACCGCGAACGCGACGCCGTGTTCCTCGCAGCGTCGTCGGAGGACCGGAGCAACATCGTCAACGAGCGTCCGCAGAGAGAGGCGTCGCGGCTCGGCCGGGGCTCGTCCGTCCTCCGCCCTCGACCACGCGAGCACGTTCTCGACCAGTAGACCAAGGCGCGCAGACTCATCGCGCAGCGTGCCGAGATACTCCCGCTTCTTGGCCTCGTCAGTCACGATGCCATCGGCCAGCATCTCTGAGTAGAGTCGGAATGTCGTCAGCGGCGTTCGTAGTTCGTGCGTGACGCTGGACGCGAATCGGCTGGTGCGAACCGCCGCCCCGATGCTCGCACGCAGCGCGAGTCCGGTCATGCCGATCGCACCGAGCGCCGCGAGCCAGACAAGACCCAGTCCCAGCGCCGCCGGATGGGCCGCAAGATCCGCAATCTGGGCATCGCTCGAACCGCCCAAGCCGAGCATCACCGGCAGACTTGCCAGTCGCGTCGCGTCGTCCGCGGTGTCGCCGGTCATCTGCAGTAGTTCGGCGTTCGGCGCGATGTCCTCGACTTGCTTCAGCAACTCGCTCCTTAGCGCAGGCCAGTCGACGAGCATTCCCTGAACGAGCGTCTCCTGGGCGATGCGAACGCGCCTCGCGATGATGAGTCGCGGCGCGTCTCCACCGAGCCAGATCGGCACCAGCGGCCCGACGTCCACCGCAGAACTCGCCACGCCCTCGTTGGCCGGTGCAAGCGTCTGCTGCTCCCGCGACTCGAAGGCCTGCTGCGCGTAGTTACTCGCGCTTTGCCTCGCCTTGAGGTCGCCCGCGTCGGGCAGTCGATTGCTCTTTGATCGTTGTGCATTCCACTCGGGCGAGTTCAGGAGCGCCGCACGATTGTCGGCGAACGCGAGGTCGATAGGACGTTCTGCGTCGCGCAGTCGCTGCTCCATGTCGCGCAGATCGATCGCCGCGACGGTGGATCGCAGGAGTTCCGCACGGTCGGGGCGCGCGGGCACCGGTGAACAGGCGATGGCACCTCGTTCAAGTAGCGCCGCCGACGGAACCTGTGGTGAAGTGAATCCTGTCGAGCGGCGCCACTGGAAGTGCAGTGGAAAGTGGACGCTGGAGAAGTTGAGGAGCGGGCTCGGCAGGAGGACTTCGCCTTCGGCGATCGGCTCGAGCAGCCGGTTGTACGCGATCGTCTGCGGGTGATACGGCTCGTAGTCAAACCAGGTCCGCGCTGACTCCCGGGCCAACCGTGGAGAAAGCCACGAGTCGATGCGCCACAGCGCGAGTCGCGTCGTCTCCTGGCGCTCCGCATCGAGTCGTGCGACACGCTCCTCGCGTTCGAGACGGATGACGCGCACGCTCATCCACGCGAGACCCCCGATCACCACGGCGGCACCAAGGCCGTACGCGCCCCACCACGCGGTGCTGCGAGAACGCTTCATGCCGTTACCTCCGGGTTGAGGGTGATCCCGGCGGCGAGCCGGTAGCCCTTGCCGCGCGACGTGGCGATCCACTCGCCACGTGCTCCAGCGGCAGCGATGCGGTCGCGGAGCCGCGCCACTTGCATATCGACCGTGCGCGTCTCGATACCGCGCGGATCGAGTCCCCACACACACTGGAGCAGTTCCTTCCGATCCACGACGCGCCCGCGATGCGCCGCAAGAAACCGCATGATGCCCACGTCACGATCGGAGATCGGTTGCTCACCGTCGTGACCGAGCATCGTGCGCCGGTCCAGATCAAGCGTCACGGCTCCATCGGACAGCGTGCGCACATCGCTCGGGCGGGCAGGCGAGCGACGGAGAACAGCATCGACTCGGGCGACGAGTTCGCGCAGACTGAAAGGCTTCACGATGTAGTCGTCGGCGCCGATCGCGAGTCCGTTCACGCGCTCGTCCTCCGAACCCAGCGCCGTCACGAGGATCACCGCAAGTGTGGGTCGGGCCTCGCGAATGCGCCGCAGCGCGTCGAGACCCGACCCCTTCGGCAGCATGCAATCAAGCAGGATCAGATCCGGCGACTCTTCCAATCCGCGCTTGACCGCGGACTCGCCATCACCGCATTCGGTGATCGCGTATCCGTGAAAAGTCAGCGCGTCGACGAGGCCGCGACGAATCGCGGCATCGTCCTCGACGATCAGGATGCGAGCCTGCGCCATGTGCACATCATCCCGCATTCGGCTTCGCGGCGGAAGCCTCGGTCACAGCGGGAACCGTCGTCGCCGTCGAAGCAGCCGGGAACACGAATCCACGAGCGGTCGCCTGTGCTCGGATCGCGTCGCGGATCGCTTGATCAAATGCCGATTTGTCGCTCCCAGCCTGCTTGGCGGTCTCGGCGGCGATGAACTGCGTTCGTTTCATGCCAAGCTCGTTGACCTGCGCCTGAATCGCGGCCCTCTCCTTGGCTTTCGCGTCGATATAGGCACGCTTCTCTTCAAGGGTCTTTCCTCGCAGGGCCTCGGGCAGCTCGGCGTCCTTCACGTCCTCCAGCTTGAACTGCGTCTCCTTGCAGGCATCGACCAGATCCCATCGCTGATTGGAATACAGTCCGCCGCCCTTCGTGACACATCGCTGCGCGGCGACCGCGTTGTTCAAACTTGCTGCGTTCAAGTCCTGCGCCGATTGGTTGCTTGCGTTCCATGCACCGGTTTCGCCGTACGCAAGATAGGTCTCGTTGAGCTTGGCGCTCAGCGTCACCAGATCATCGTCGAAGGGTGTCGCGATGACGACCGTTCCGTTGTTCTGGTCGATCGAGGCGAAGTGACCGTCAGCACGCTTCGCCACATCCTGCCACGCTGCGGCGAGCGGATCTGTCGGCGAGCCGCAGTAGATGCTGTTCACCACAATCATCCGCTCGATGGCTCGCTTGCACGCATCGCCATAGAGCACCTGTTGATCCTGATCCGCGCTTTCGTTGCCAGCGACGACGAGAATCTTCAGGGCACCGTCGCCCGCAGTCCACGCGAGCGACTTCGTGGCCCGATCGATCACCCGACCGACGTACTCAGTGCCGCCGTTGGTGGTCAGCGCAAAGAGTTTCTGACTGACCAGATCGAGGTTCTCCGTGAAATCGGTCTCCACGTTGGTCCAACCATTCTCTGCGGCCAGTCCGTCGTTGCCGTAGGTGAGGAGCGCCACCCGTAATTGCGGCTGCGGCGTCGCGGTTGCGAGATCACTCACGATGTCCCAGATCTTGCTGCGGGCCGAGTCAATCAACCCGTTCATGCTGCCCGAGGTATCGAGACAGATGGTGAGTTCGATCGCTCGTGGTGCCGCAGCAGTCGGCGGGGATGGAGCCGGTGTGGAAACCTGTGCCGATGCACTGGAGGCGAGGATCATTGCGAGTGTGATGGTGGTGAGCATGGTCGTGTCCTTTCGAGTGGAAGGTGGTGTGCAGGTCTCAGGGAGTCGTCACGCCCGAGACGCGATTGTGAACGAGATAGGTCTTCGATCGATGACGGAGCAGCACTTCACCGTCGAGGGCGATCGCTGACTGTCGGCCGTCCTCGACGAGCTCCCAGAGAAGCTGACGATGGCGCTCCGAACCGAAGGAGATCTCCTCGTCGATCGTCGGCGCCGCCTGGCCCGCGAGCGACGCGTCGTTCCAGCGTTGGCCTTGTCGCCAGAAGTTCTTGTCGCCACACTGAGTGAGCGACTGCGATTGGACGTTGGTGAGTGCGGAGTCGATGTACTGCTTCGTGCCAGCGAGATTCGATTCTGCTTTCTGGCGGTTCCAGTTGATGCCCTGATTCACGGCGTCGTATCCCGATCGCGTGCGCACCGCGCGGCCGTTGAGCGAATCGGAGCAGGCGGTCTCAAGCGCCTTCCAGTCGTTGAAGGTGGAACCTTCGAGCGCGAGCATCGACGTGTACTCGGTGAGAATGCCCCACGTCGTCGAGAGTCGGACGATCTCACCAACAAGTTCTCGCATCCGAGCATCGGCAAGGTCGGTGATCGGCCGACTGGCGGCGACGTTGGGCGACTGGCGTACGGCGTCGATGAGTTGGGCGATACGCCGGCTGGCCCACAGCCGAGGCACGAAGGAGTTGCTCGTCGATGCCTTGCGAGGGTCGACTTCGACGACGAGTCGCCGGCGGCCGTCGCGAGCGTCGCCCGCCACCGTGAGCGAGAACGGGAGTTCGCCCCGGTACTGTCCAAGCACCACGAGGGACGATCCCCGAAAGAGGTCAGGCAGTATCGACGGCAGCGTTTCCGCAATCCGTCCGGGGGCGTCGCGTCCGCCTTCCGCGGCCGACAGCGTCATCGCGGCAATGACCGGATCTGCGAACCGCATCGCAATGTCCGTGACCTTGGCGGTGAGATCATCACCCGGAGTGACATAGGTCGCGATCGCGCGGCTGCCGTCGGCGATGCGATCAAGAAGCGGAACGTTGACGTCGGGACCGATGCCGACGGTGAAGACGCGCCGCTGCGAGACGTTCGCCACTGCGCTGATGTCGGACTCCAGCGTCTTACCGATCGTTGGAATTCCGTCCGTCAGAAAGAGGCAGAGCGGCAGCGATCCCGGCGCAGCGCTCTGGCGCATCGCCTCGACCAGCGCGTCATGCAGATTGGTTCCACCCGCTGGCCGCAGCCCGGCGAGGTATCGTTTGACGTCCTCCCGCACGGTCGGGTCGATCGGCACCGGCTCGCTTGCGTATCGCGAGACCCCGTTACTGAAATCAATCACGTTGATGCGTTCGCCGGCGCGAAGTCCGTCCACGATCCGACTCGCTGCGATCTTCGCCTGTTCCAAAGGCGCCCCGGACATGCTGCCGGAACGATCGAGCACCAGCACGACATCGCGCAGCAGCCCTGTGGACTCGGCGCTCTCTGGGGCGGCGGCAAGCATCAGGAAGTATCCGCCACCGATTGACGGATCGGGATAGGTGATGACTGTTGCGCTTGGAGCGGCGCTGCGAACCACGCTCAATCGCAAGGAGCCGCTGGCAGCCGCGCCACGATCGGTCATCGAAAGACGAGCGGTGCGCTCATCAACGTGCACTGTTCGAACTTCGTGTGTAGGCGAGTAGAGCCCGGCGATCGGCGTCGTGCTGGTCACGTCGATATCGATTGCCCAGATCGGGCCACCGTACTGGAGATCGCTGCGCGGAAGGACGTAGTCGAGTCGATCGCCGGTCGGAACGAGTAGTTCCTCCCATTCGAGATGAATCTTCTGGGTACCGCGCGCCGGTACGGGAAACACGCTGGTTCGCACGAGATTCCATCCGGCCCATTCCAGGAGCGCGGGATCGCGTTCACGAGCGACGATCGCGTCGTACTCGCGGCGAGCTTCGTCACGCGAGAGAATCCGAGCAGTCGATTCGCGCGACGGTCCCTCGAACGTGAATCCGCCGACGGTCGCCGCCGGAGGCACGGGGACAACGAGCGTTGCCTCCTGCGCCGAGTTGCTCCGATTCGCGAGTGCCAACTCGATCGTCGTTACCGCGATGGTGTCGCGAATGGTGACATGAGCCTTGATGTCGGTGATCTCGATCGCCGAGGAGGTGCCCGCGACGCGGCCGATCTGCGGAACCACAACCCGCGGCGGCGGCGCCCACATCCGAGAGGACGAAGCAGAGACGGGCGACGGGGCGAC
>JBBQCR010000160.1:0-7458 GCA_038318935.1 Phycisphaerales bacterium | reverse complement strand
CGTGCCGGTGCCGAAGATCTGAGCCGCGGTGTTCACGGACCACTCCGGACCCCAGAGCATCGCCAGCAGATAGGCAACGCCAGCGAGCGGCGTCGTGAGCGTCAGAGCGCTGCTGGCGAAGCTCTTCCCGTAGAAGAAGTTCGCCCACGTGGCGGCGCCGACCCCCAGAAAGGCCGCCAGCGAACCGAAGAGAAGGACAGGTTGGTGAATCGGCGTCCGCACGGTCTTCAACACGCCGTGCATCTCGACCAGCATGAATACAAAGCTCATGTACAGGACGATCAACAGCAAGGCAGCAACGACGCCGACGTACTTGCCGAGTACGAATACCGGCCGCGAGACGGGTTTGGAGACCACCGTGAGAACGGTGCGATTCTCGATCTCGCGGGCGAGGACGTTGGTGGCGATGAAAGCCGCCACGACCGTCGAAGCGATGAAGATGGTCGAAAACGCGATGTCTACGAACATCCGCTGGTCGTCCTCGAGCGTGTAGGCCGCGAGGGGATTGCTGAGGATGATCAGGATCGTCGCAATGATCGCCACCACGAGGACGATCGGTTGCCGGACGCTCTCGAAGAAGGTGTTTCGGGCGATTGCCAGCAACTGCTCAAGGGCGGTCATCGGGGGCTCCGGAAGGGGCGGTCGCTCGGATCTGTCAGCACTCCCCGAGAGATGCTTCGCGTGCGACGCTCTCCTCTGGTGGAGGAGTATCAAACTCGTCGCGAAACGTGGAAGGCGGGAGAGGGGTCAGCGACCGGCTACGGTCAGGTCGGCAAATGTACCGGCTTTGCCATAAAGTACCGACCGGTCCCGAACCGGGAGTGGCGTCGTCCGTAGCGACGACCCGCCTCGCCGGTTCGTCGGATCGGGCGACTCGGCGCTTGATCGTGTGATTGCTTCCAGCAACGCTTGATCAAGCGTCAAGCCTTCCGAAAGAGCGAGCTTGTTCCGCTCTTTCAAGAGTGCTCTGCGAATGCTTTGGGCAGGTTTTTCGTGAGGCCAGCTCCATCCGAAGGGGCTCGCTCCACAGCTTGGGTCGGCCGCTGCGGATGTCCGTGGCCACGTCTCGCCGACTCCTGCATGTCCAACGGTCGCCGTATCCCCCCAAAGGGTCGGATGATCGGCGGGCTTCGATCTCGTCATGTGCGTCCCGCGGCCCGCGCGGCGATGAAACGCGTCCGATCCGACAGGCGCTCACCCGCCCGAACTCCACGACAGCCTCATGAGAACCGACCACTTCGCCTACCAACAGGCCGTCCGCGTCGCAGGGGGAGGACTGCTTGTCCAACTCGTGCTCGGGCTTGTGCTCCTGGTGTACGGCCGCCTCGCCGGTGACACGGCGTTCGTCATCGCCTCGGCCTACGTGCTGGCATGCCTGCCGATCTGGATCGGACTGACGATCGTCTTCCACCAGCATCGCTTGGAGCGGCTCGAGGCTCTCGAAGCGGACGAGCTTGCCACCTCGCGGGGCGGTGAGGCCGCTGCCAGTTCGATTTTCGAGAAGGACGGAGCCAACGTCGCTGCCCGACGGCTGCGTTTCATGCACACCTGGCTGATGCCCGCCATCAGCCTGCTGGTCGCGATCACGCTCATTGGAGCCGCCTGGTGGATCATCCAGTGGTTCCACGCCATGGACGACGCCGACCGGGAGATCGAACAGTTCTCGGCTGGTTCGGGATTGGGTTGGCAACTCGCGATCGCGATCGCGCTGTCGCTCGTCGCCTTCATCCTCTCGCGGTTCGTCGCGGGAATGTCCAAGCAGCCAGCGTGGCAGAATCTTCGCGGCGGAGCCGGCGCGATGGTCGGCAACGCGCTGGTGCTCCTGGCGATTGCCATCGGCATCGTCTTCCACTTCTTCCAGAAGCCTCAGGTGTTGTCGGGCATCTCGTACGGACTGGCGATCTTCATGATCGCCGTCGCCGCCGAGATCCTGCTCAACTTCGTTCTCAATCTCTATCGTCCACGTCGAGCCCACGAGACGCCGCGACCGGCATTCGACAGCCGAATCCTGAGTCTCTTCGCTGCTCCCGATTCCATCGTCCGCAGCATCAACGAAGCAGTGAACTACCAGTTCGGCTTCGACATCACCAGCTCGTGGGGGTATCAGCTTCTCCTCCGAAGCGTCGGACGATTGGCGCTGTTTGGTCTGGCGGTCCTCGCCGCGCTCTCCTGCATCGCCGTCATCCAACCGGGCCAGCAGGCGCTGCGACTTCGATTCGGCAAGCAGGTTGGCAGTGTCTACGAGCAGACCGCGATGTTGAAGCTGCCGTGGCCCTTCGAGACCGCAGCCATCTACGACGTGAGTCGCGTTCGAGAGCTTTCGCTCGGCAACCCCGCCGCACCCAAGGTCAAGTACAAGGCGTGGGGCGATGAGGGCGAACTCGATCCGTCGCGCAATCTCTGGATCGTCGCCTCACCCGAAAAGCGTGTCGTCTCGCAAGCGGCGTCGGGGCTCAACGTGACGGATGGACGGGCGGGCAGCAGTTCTGGCAGCGGTTTTGGCACCACCCCCGCAACCGAACCGATCAGCGCCCTTGCCGATCAGTTCGCGATCATCGACAGCGATCTCATCCTCAGCTACCGCGTCCGCGACAACGCCCTCGATCAATGGCTTGAGTTCTGCAACGACACCAAGCTTCGCCGTGGCACCTTGGACATGCGTGAGCGCGCGTTGCGCAATCTGGCGATGCGCGAGGTCACGCAATACCTCTCGACGCAACCGCTCAATCGTGTCCTCTCGGCACTCGGTGATTCGCATGCTCTTGAGCTGCAACAGAGGATTCAGAAGAGCTTTGATGCCATGAAGACCGGCGTCGAGGTGGTCAGCGTCGCCATGACCAGGGTTCGCCCGCCGGGAAATCAGGCAGTGGACTTCCTCGAACCGACCATCGCCATCCAGAACGCCCGCAAGGTGGTGCAGCAGCAGCGCAGTCAGGTCGACACGACCATGACCGCGATCATCGGCAGCGTCGCGCTCGCTGCGGAGGTCACCGAAGCGATCGATGCCCTCAAGGCGACCGAACGCAGGGACGCTGACAAGGCTCGCGCCGACGCCATCGCTGCCGGCCAAGATCCCAAGACGGTCGTCGTGCCGGACTCGCCCGAAGCGATCGAGCAGCGGCTGGTGGTCGAGAGGATCATCAACTCGACGCAGGCCCAAGCCGCAGCCCTCATCGCCAACGCCCGCAACGATCGGTGGCGATTGCACATGGACGCCAGCCGCAAGGCCGCGGACGTGCTCGGGCAGGCGCCGTCGTGGAATGTCGACAGCGAACTCTATCGCCAGCGAAAGTTGATGGAAGTGCTCGCTGCGGTGATGCCGTCGGTCCGGGTCAAGTTTGTTCTTGGCATCGATCCGGAGCGCGTTCGATTCGACTTCGACATGCAAGAAGGCGACACCGGTCTGAACATCTACGACTACGTTGAGAAGAAGTAGCGATCCGTTGCGGCTTCGACCGACGGACCACGCCCACGACAACCTTCGATCATCCAACGCCCTCTCACGCTCCATCCCACCATGACCCGCACACTTCCCATCGCGATCGGTTCCTTGTTGGTCCTGATCCTCGTGCTGTTCAACACCACCTACACCGTCAACTTCCACGAACTCGCGGTGCTCACGCGTTTCGGCAAGCCCGCCGGTGTCGACCGCGACCCCGGTCTGCACTGGAAGTTGCCGTTCTTTATCGATCAGGTGACGAAGCTCGACACCCGGCTGCAGATGGTTGAGAGTTCCTACGAGACGGTGTTGCTCGCCGACGACCAGCAGGTCGTGGTGCAGGCATTCGTCCTGTGGAAGATCGACACCTCTGAGGAGGGGGCGATGGGGTTCTTCCGCGACTACGCGACCCTTGAACAGGGCAATCGGGCCATCGAGCAGGAACTTCCAAGCGCCATGACCCGCGTGCGGAGCTTCAAGTTCACCGACTTGATTGGCACGCAGAGTAAGCTCGCCCAGGCCGAGGACGCGGTCCTCACCGAAATCAAGGGCAAGAACATGCGGGGCATCGTGCCGGTCTCGGTCGGCATCAACCAGATCGCGCTGCCGCCCAAGGCGACCGTCGCGGTGCTCGGGCGCATGGCCGAGACGCAGAACACACTCGCCAGGCAGCAGGAATCGATGGGCACCTCGGAGGCCAAGGCCATCGAGAGCCTTGCCCGCTCCGAAGCCGACACCATTCGACTCTTCGCCGAACAGTGGGGTGCGCAGATTCGCGCTCGCGGCGACGCCGAGGCGGCTCGCTACTACGAGCAGATGAAGCAGTACGGGGACCTGGCGATCTTCCTCTCGTGGCTCGACACCCTGAAGTCGAGCATGAACGGTGCCGCGACAGTCGTCGTTGACACGAATCAGGCACCGTTCCACCTGATGAATCCGGGAGCGCCGACCAACAAGAACGGCATCCCTCAGCCCACCTCCGCACCGAAGCCGGTCGCCATCACCAAGCCGCTCAACGAGAACGCCGCGGCGGCGAAGGAGTAAGCCCGATGGCCGAACGACCACCCAACGACAGCGAGCCTGAAGGACAGGGGCCGCTTGGAGAGCAGATTCGGGACATGGAGATCGAGGAGCCGCGCCGCGAGGCCAGCGCTCGATTCGTTGTTGAGGGAAATGCGTCAGCGCAATCGCAGATGCGCGACGCCATGGATCCCGCGAACCAGAGTCTCGCCGAGGCGCTTCGGCTTTCCTATCGCGTGCTGCAGGTCGGCATCCTCGCTCTGGTGATTACTTTCCTCGTCTCGGGTTTTCAATCAGTGCGCGAAGGCTTCACGGGGGTGAAGACGATCTTCGGACGCATCGTCGAGACCGACGGCGTTGCTGAGTTGGCGCCGGGGCTTCATCCGTTCTGGCCCTATCCGGTCGGTGAACTGATCGTCTTCGAGCAGAAGCGACCGCTGCGACTGGACAAGGAGTTTCAGCCGCGCGACCGTCCCAACGCGACCACCAAGCAGGCCAGTATCGATCAGGCCGACAGCAATCGCGAGCTCATCGCCGAGCGCGACGGCTGGGTGCTGACCGCCGATGGCGATATCGCCCACATCTCGCTGGCTGCGGAGTACACCGTCAACGACGCGGTGTCGTTCCTCGATCGGCTTTCGGTCGCGCAGGCCGACGAGGTCGTGCGGAAGGCCCTCATGCGCGGCACCGTCCTCGCCTCCAGTCAATTCACGTTGCAGGACCTCGTGCAATCGCGCGGAGATGCACCGGCGATGGAGATCAAGGCCCGTTCGCAGGAAGTGCTTGATCGACTGAAGGTCGGGCTCAGCATCACCAGCGTTACCTTCACGGATCGCTCTCCGCCGCAGTTCGTTCAGAACCAGTTCCGGAAGGTGCAGGAAGCCCGCGAGAACGCCAAGGGAACCGTCGAGCGAGCTCGGCAGCAGATTGCGGGCATTCGTACCGGCGTCGCTGGCGAGCGTGCCTATGCGGATCTCATTTCGCTCATCCACGACTACGACGCCGCACTGGTTCGGGGCGAGCGGAACAACGCGGACGAACTGATGAACCAGATCGGTACACGGTTTGAACAGCCGGACATCGGGGGCGACGTGGCGCGCATCATCCAACAGGCGCGAGGCTCAACCGAGACGCTCATCGCCGGACTGAAGAAGGAGGGCGCTCGATTGGAGGGCCTTGCTCCGTCGTTCCGCGACAATCCTCAGCAACTCACACGTCAACTCTGGCTCGACGCACTGCGATTCGTCTATAGCGGCCCTGAACTAGAAGTGCTCTCTCCACCGACGCAACTTGCGGCGATCACGCTCAAGGTGCGGTCATCGCAGGACATCATGCAGAAGCGACGTCAGGCGGCGCTCGACCGCAAGAAGGCGATCGCCGAAGGCAAGGACTTCGGCCCGTGGTTCCAGCGAGGGTCGCAGATTTCCATCGATCAGAGCTTCGGGCGTCTCGACAAGGATGCCGAGAAGGGGCGCGGACGCGACGACATCAAGACCGCTCCGCCAAGCGGCAACTAACGAGAACTCTTCCATGGCCGAGCAACGAGTGCAGCGAAACGTGTCAGTGGACAGCGAGAAGATCGTCGAGGCCGTCGGACTCACCAAGGTCTTCAGTGACTTCTGGCTGCGGGCCAAGGCTCGCGCCGTGGACGGCATCGACTTCGATATCCGGCGCGGCGAGATTTTCGGTCTGCTCGGTCCCAACGGCAGCGGCAAGAGCACGACGATCAAGATGATCCTCGGCTTGCTGCACAAGTCGAAGGGGCGACTCCTGGTCTTCGGCAAGGACCCGAGCGATGTCGCGGTCAAGAAGCGCATCGGCTACCTCCCTGAAGAGTCGTACATGTATCGCTTCCTCAACCCCGAGGAAACGCTCGACTACTACGCGAAGCTCTTCGGAATCGCGCGGCGCGAGCGGGCCCGACGAGTCGGCGAGTTGCTTGAGATGGTTGGCCTGCAGCAGGTTCGTCATCGCGCGGTCGGCGAATTCTCCAAGGGCATGACCCGGCGACTCGGACTGGCGCAAGCGTTGGTCAACGATCCCGAGTTCCTCATTCTCGACGAACCGACGAGCGGACTCGATCCCGTCGGCACACGTCAGGTGAAGGATCTGCTCATGGAGCTTGGCCGCCGCGGCAAGACGGTGCTGCTCTCGTCGCACCTTCTGGACGATGTCGAAGACGTGTGTGATCGCATGGTGGTCCTGTATGGCGGCCGAATCCGGGCTGGCGGTACTGCCGACGACCTGCTCACCGACACCAGCCGCACCGTCTTGACCACCTCGCGGCTCACTCCCGACACCATCGCCCGAATCGACAAGCTGCTGCACGAGCGTCAGGGGATCGGTGTCGATCTGGTTGACAGTCCGCGCGAGCGTCTTGAAGACTTCTTCATGCAGCTCGTGGAGAAGGCCCGTCAGGAACAGATCGCAACCAGCGGAGCCCAGCACGGCGGAAAGACGGCCGCGTTCCTGGTCGAGCAGCGCGCCGAGACGGGCGTCGGCGGCGAGTTCATTGACGACCTCACGCGGGAGCGTGCGGCGCCGGAGAAGCGGTCCGTTGAGCGGACGGCTCCGACAGCGGAACCAACCGGTCCGCGACAGGACATCCTCAAGGATCTCCTCACCGAGAAGTCGGCCGCGGGCAAGGAGCCCTCGAAGCCTGCGCCCCCTCTCGCGAAGCCGACCAACGTCGACAGCAGTGTGATCGATGATCTGCTCGGCAATAACAACAAGGGCAGCGACAACAGCGATGGCGGAGGACGCGGCCCGTGAGTCTGATCAAGCTGTTGTGGTTGCGGATGGACGAGCTGCAGCGCGGCCGCGGGATCCGCATCACCTTGTCGGCAATGGTCATCGCGCTGGTGCTTGGTGCGTTCGGATGGGTCTATCTGACCGGCGCATCGTTGCGCTCGGACGCTCGCAGCATCATCGACACGCTCAAGGACGGCAATCTGAAGGACGGCGATCCCGCGGCCAGTGACTTCGCCAACAAGGGCGTG
>JBBQCR010000159.1:0-7500 GCA_038318935.1 Phycisphaerales bacterium | reverse complement strand
GAAATCTGCTTCGTGCCCGACAACGACTACGCGGGTCTGCTCGCGCGACGGGCTCCGGAGTCGATCCGCAGCGGACCGATCGTTGATCGCACCGGTCGTGTGCTCGGTGAGCATCCCGGCCATCAGCACTTCACCGTCGGTCAGCGACGGGGCTTAGGGATCGCTGCGCTGCGGCCGCTGTACGTGATTCGGAAAGACGCGGCGACCAACACCGTGACAGTCGGTGAACACGAGGAGCTCTTCGCTCGAGGCTGCATCGCTCGGGACGCCAATTGGCTCGCGGACGCGGACCGAGCTGCGGACAACGAGGGTTGGATCACCTGCGAGGCGATGATTCGCTACAACAGCGATCCGGTTCCGGCGCGGGTGCGTGCGCTCGGGCCAGACGGCTTGTCGATCCGCTTCGACCAACCGCAGTCGGCCGTCGCTCCCGGTCAGGCGGCGGTCTGTTTCGCCGACGATCGCGTCCTGTGCGGCGGATGGATCGATGCCGCAGAGTAGACTGCCGACTCTCGGAAGGAATCACTCGCATGCCCACCGCCACCGTCTCTTCGTCGTCCCTCGAGCAGCTTCTCGGCGCGGACGCCGACTCGCTTCTGCGTCACGTCGCCAAAGTCGACAAGAAGCATCTGCATCTCCCAGGCCCTGACATCATCGACCGTATCTGGTCAGTGAGCGACCGCACGCCGCAGGTGTTGCGAAGCCTGCAGGCGCTGCTCGGGACTGGGCGACTGGCCAACACCGGCTACATGTCGATTCTCCCGGTCGATCAGGGCATCGAACACTCCGCAGGCGCAAGCTTCGCCAAGAACCCCGCGTACTTCGACGGCGAGAACATCATCAAGCTGGCGATTGAAGGCGGTTGCAACGCGGTGGCGACGACCTTCGGCGTACTGGCTTCGGTCAGCCGTCGGTATGCCCATCGCATTCCGTTTCTGGTGAAGATGAATCACAACGAGTTGCTTACGTATCCGAACCAGTCGAAGGAGATTCTCTTCGGCACGGTGCGTGAGGCTTGGAACTTGGGCGCGGTCGCGGTCGGGGCGACGATCTACTTCGGCTCCGACGACGCTGGCCGGGAGATCGTCGAGATCGCCGAGAAGTTCGAAGAGGCCCACCAACTCGGCATGGCCACCGTTCTCTGGTGCTATCTCCGCAACAGCGCGTTCAAGAAGGATGGCAAGGACTATCACGTTGCGGCGGATCTGACCGGCCAGGCAAATCACCTCGGCGTGACCATCAAGGCCGACATCATCAAGCAGAAGCTGCCCGAACTCAACGGCGGTTTCCTCGCCCTCAACACCGGCAACTCGAGCTACGGCAAGCTCGACAAGCGGATGTACTCGGATCTCGCGACCGATCACCCGATCGACCTCTGTCGCTATCAGGTGCTCAACTGCTACTGCGGCCGCGCGGGACTCATCAACTCTGGCGGTGCCAGCGGCGAGAACGATTTCGCCGAAGCAGTAAAGACCGCGGTGATCAACAAGCGAGCCGGCGGTATGGGACTGATCTCAGGCCGCAAAGCATTCCAGCGACCGATGGCCGAAGGGGTCAAGCTGCTCAACGCGATCCAGGACGTGTACCTCGATCAGCGCGTGACGATTGCGTGAGTGTTGCAACCGGCTCGGAGTTGTCGGAAGGTCAGGCCGGGCGGATGGTGGCGCTCGCTGCCGACGCCCGAACCGGCTTCACGGCTCGGCTTGCTTCGGCATCGCGGCGGGCTTGCTCGGCGTCGGCGAACTCTTCGCCGAAGCGGACCAGGCGCAGGCTGTTGGCGATGACGAAGATGTACGCGACGGCTTGATAGAAGGGCGTCACCCACAGTTGGATCTGACCGGTCGCAGCGAGTGCGAGGCCGACAACGGCAAGCAGCAGGCTGACGGTGATGTTCTGTGCGACCACGCCTCGGGCCTTGGTGGCGATCTCGATGAGGAACGGCACATGGCGCAGGTCGTCGTTCATGAGCGCGACGCCGGCGGAGTTGGTCGCGATGTCCGAACCCGACAGGCCCATGGCGACGCCGACGTCGGCGCTGGCGAGAATCGGACCGTCGTTGATGCCGTCACCGACCACGAGAGTGCGGTGGCCGCGGCTGATGAGGTACTTGAGTTCGGCGTGCTTCTCTTCGGGCAAGCACTCCGCTTCGATCGCGTCGACACCGACCGCCTGACCGACGCGCTTGGCGACCGCGAGGCGATCGCCGGTGAAGATCGAGATGCGGCGCACGCCGAGTTGGCGAAGCTTGGCGATGACTTCGACCGCGTTGCGACGGAGCTTGTCCTCAAGACCCACCGCCCCGAGGTATCGATCGCCGAGCATCACGTGCACGCTCGACATGCCTTCGATCTTCGCTTCGACCTGCCGAACCGCCTCGACGATGCTCGGGTTGAGCTCGATCAGCCATTGGGCTCGGCCAGCATGCAACGTGCCTTGGTCGCTGTCGGCCTTCACGCCGCGACCGTGGATCTCCTGATAGCCGCGGATCGTGTGGGCCTTGATGCGAGCACGATCGGCGGTCTCAAGGATCGACTTGGCGAGTGGGTGATTGGAACTCTGTTCCGCATCGGCTGCGGCTTGGAGCAATGCCGCGCCTTCGATGCCCTCGGCCGGTGCGAGGCGACTCACCGCGAACTTGCCGGTCGTCAACGTTCCGGTCTTGTCCATCACCACCGTGTCGACGTTCGCCGCCGCCTCGAGGGTACGGGTCTGCTTGATCATGATGCCGAGTCGCGCGGCCGCGGCGAACGCGGCGACCATCGCGGTCGGATAGGCAATCAGTAAGGCGCCCGGCGCAGTGACGACAAGCACGGTGATCGCCCGCGCCGCCGCCGCGTCCTTGGTTGCCGGATCGTCGCTTCGGGTGGTGAAGAACCACACCAGCGCGGCGACCATCAAGACGACGGGCACGTAATACTGGGCAAGACGCTCGACGAGTTCCTGTCGCTCGCCTTTGGCAGTTTCCGCTTCGCGAATCAGCTTCTCGACCTTGCCGATGGTGGTCTCGCCGGCGACCGCCGTCACCTGCACGTCGAGCTGACCGGTGAGATTCGTGGTGCCCGCATACACATCGAAGGCGGGTTGCACTTCGATGGGGACCGCTTCACCCGTCAGGGACGCCTGATTGATGCTGCTGACGCCCTTGAGAATCTTGCCGTCGACCGGGAGGTTCTCGCCGGGGCGAACACGAACGATGTCGCCGCGCTGAATCTGTCGGAGCGAAACCTCGCGCTCGTTGCCCTGGGCGTCGACGACACGGGCGATGTCCGGAGTGAGTTCGACCAGGTCGCGGATCGCTCGCTGGGCACCCCATGCGGTGCGCGAGAGGACGAGTTCGGCGAGCCACAGGAAGAATGCCAAGAACCCCGCCGCGAGGAACATGTTGTTGGCCATCGCGGCAAGAACAGCGAGCGACGCGAGCGAGTCGCTTGAGGCTCGGCCCTCGCGCAATTCGTGCAACGCGCCTCGGGCCAGCGGCAGCAACAGAATGATGGCCCCGATCGCTGCCGGAATGTTGGCAACCGATGCGTCAACGCTGAAGACGTATTGGGCGAGCCACGCGCTCAGCAGCAACACACCACCCATCAGGGCGATGAAGAGATGGCGCTCAAGGCGCTCCTCCGCGTTGCTTGATACGTCGTTGCGGGTGTCGTTTCGATCCGCGGTGGCGAGCGAGAAGTCTGACATCGTCGGTGTTCCGCCGGGTGCCTGCTTGGAGAAGCCCACTCCGCTGCGTTGCGCCGATGGACTGACCATCGGGAGAAGCAGCGACCGTCTTCCGGACGCCCGAGAGATGGGCCGCGATTCGTCCAAGGACGGAGCGTCGGCGGGGCGGCACGAGAGACCTCGGAAGGGTAGCAGAACGCCCCGGTGCGGTGGATGGTTCGGCTCTCCGCGGAGGTGGTCGAACTTTCTTGTGCGGAGATTCGCCGCGCGTCACACCTCGGCGCTGGGCAGCGTCAGTGCAAGAGTGATGGAGTCTGGCCGATCGGACCGGGCGACGATGTCGCCACCGACCGAGCGGGCGAGCGAGCGGGCGACCGCCAGGCCCAGCCCGTGGCCGCGCTGCTCGGAGCGGGAACTGTCGTTCTGCCAGAACGGCTCGAAGAGACGGGCGAGATTATCCTGGCGAATGTCGAGCGCCGGGTTCGTGATGTCGATCTGGATCTGGCCTTCGCGCCGTCGGGCTTGGACAACCACTGGGGCGTCCGGTGTTGCTGTTCCGTGGCGGAGTGCGTTGTCGAGCAGGTTGCCGAGGATCGATCGGAGCGTGGCCTGATCGACCCGGGCGCCGAGGTTGGGGTCGCATTCGATGCGAACGCAGCGGGCATCTCCACGGTGCAGGGCGATGACGCGGTCGGTCTCGTCGCGGAGAACCGCGGCAACCGCTCCACGGACGGAAGGATCCGTGCTCGCAGAGCTGGCAGTCGACCGTGCGAGTCGCAGCAGCGTCTCGCAGAGGGATTGGGCGCGAGCCAGGACCGCGAGCGCGGTCTCGGCGGTGTGTGACCACTCCGCGTCGGTGCGAGGACGACTCGCGGCAACTTCCAGCAGCAGCCGCAACTCAGCGATCGGTGTGCGAAGTTCGTGGCTCGCGGCGGCGCTGAAGCGCTGCTCGCGTTGAAACGCCTCGTCGAGCCGAGCGAGAAGGGCATTGAGCTGCTCGGCGATCGGCCTCAACTCGGCTGGCAAAGGGTCGGCGTCGAAACGTGTCCCAAGCGTGTCCGGGCCGAGCGACTGCACGCGTCGAGACAGTTCCCGGAGCGGGGTGAGTCCGCGGCCGACGGCCCAACGCGACGCCGCCACGCTCGCCAGTGCCAGGGCTCCGCCGACTCCGGCAAGGCACCAATTCAGGATCGCAAAGGTATGGTCGAGGGTGCCGCGCGAAAGGGCGACCAGCAAGCGCACATCAGGTGCGGACGCGTCGCGTTCGATTCCGCCCGTGGCTGCAGCGGCATCAGACGTCACTCCGTGCAGGTCGCGATCCTCGTCCACCTCACGCGACGCGATGAACTCGATCACGACCACCCGACCGGACTCGTCGTTTGGAAGGCGAACGTCGCGGACCCCGAGCATGTCACTTGCCAGCGAGGACGGTGGCCACTCGATTGCGCGCAGTGACTCGGAGCGCTCCAGCTCGCGCCACCCTCTGCCATCGCGCACCCAGGCGACGAAGAACTCGGCCTCCGCGAAGCGACCGTAGTGTGGCATCGCCTCGCCGGCAAAATCCATTTCGACAGTGGTTCCGTCGAACCGAGTCAGGCTCTGAAGCGCTGCAGCTCGAGCGGCGAGCGCATCGTCAAACTGCAACGTCATCGCCTGTCGAAACACCACGATCAGCACCTCGCCGCCGACCACGAGGAGCAGCGTCAGGCTCAGGACCACGAGGAACGCGACGCGACGGCGGATACTGATCATCCGCCACCGTCCTTCAGCTCATAGCCGATCTTGCGTCTCGTATGAATGAGCGGCGGACAGTGTGCTGCGTCGAGCTTGCCCCGAAGAGCCGCGACAGCGGAGTCGATGGCGTTGGAGAAGACCTGCGTGCGATCGTCGTAGAGGTGCTCTTCCAGCTCCGCGCGGCTCGCAGGCTTGCCAGCGCGGGCTGCGAGATACTCCAGCAGCACATATTCGCGGTGGGTCAATTCGAGCGGAACGATTACGCCCTCGGCGTGCGTGACGTGGGCTGTTCGAGCCGAGGTATCAATCGTCAGCGGGCCGATCCGAAGGACCGGGGAACACGCACCGTGTCGGCGCCTCGTCAGCGATTGCACACGTGCGAGCAGTTCCTGGAATGCGAAGGGCTTGACGAGATAGTCGTCAGCGCCGGTGGTGAGACCGGTCACCTTGTCCTCGACCGTGTCCTTGGCGGTGAGCATGAGCACGGTCGCCTGCACCTGCTTCTCACGCAGCTTCCGAAGAACCGCCAGGCCGTCCATTTCCGGAAGCATCCAGTCGAGGACGATCACGTCGTAGTCGGTCGTTTGTGCGTAGATCAGGCCACGCTTGCCGTCGGCCACCGCATCAACGGCGTAGCCCGCCTCGCGGAGCCCCAGCGCCAGCGAATCTCGGAGGACAGCAGAGTCTTCGACGATCAGGACGCGCATGGGTATCACGAGGCCAGATCGTTCGCGGTCGCGCCTCGAGCGCTGTCGCGGCGCATGGTGTACAGGATCACGGCGACGAGGACCCCGGCAAGGACGAGCGACGAGCCGATGGTTCCGAACCCCACGCCGCCATTGGCCGGCGACTTCGTCAGCACATCGCCCATGGTCGCACCGAACGGTCGAGTGAGGACGAACGCCGTCCAGAACAGGGCGACGCGCGAGAGACTCGTGCACCAGAACAGAAGAACAGTCAGGGCGAGCAAGCCGCCGATGACCACAGCGCCGCCGACGAAACCGAGTCCAGAGTCGTCCGCGAGGAAGTCGCCGAGGGAAGTCCCGAGCGTGTTGGAGACGAGAATCGCCGACCAGTAGAACATCTCCGCTCGCAACGACTTCACATCGCTGACCGAGAGTGTCTTCTCCGTCAGCCGCCAGATCACAAGCACGGCGATCAGGGTCGAGAGAAGAATCGTGCTTCCGGTCGCGTATCCAAGTCCGAGCGTGCGATTCATGAAATCCGACATCGTGGTGCCGGCGGTGCTCGTCGCAAGAATAACTCCCCAGTAGAGGAAGGGCATGTAGCGTTTCGCTCGCAGTTGTCCGACAAGTAAGACGACGAACGCTGACAGGAGAACGATCGTGCTGACGAGGTAACCGACATTCAGCGTCATCGACAGCAGATCACCGGCCGTCTCGCCCAACGTGGTGGCAGCGATCTTCATCACCCAAAAGAGAAACGTGAGCGCGGGCAGTTTGTTGGCAACCGTCTCGGGGCGTGATGGCATCGTGCGGAGCTCAGGTGCGAGGGAGCGATATGGGAGTCAGGCGGCGACCGAACGCGAAGATCGAAGCCGCCAAACGCCCGTTGGAACGTTTGGCAGGTGGTCGGAGAGTTGTAGTCAGTCCTTGTCTTTCTCGCCCTTTTTCTCGTCCTGCTCGGCTTCACCGTCCGACTCGTCCTCGATGTTGCCCGCAGCGTCGATCTTGACCTCGTGCTTCTTGCCGTCGATCACGACATCGACCTCGTAGTACATCTTCGTCACCGTGCAAGGGTCGGTGAAGGTCGCCTTGGGAAAGTCCTTCTTCAGCGCCGCCAGTACCGCTGCGGGGAGCTTGGCCTCCGTCGTACTCCTTTCGATCTCCATCAGGTCACCGGCGGGGGAGAAGACCGCTGAGCACTTGATCGCCGCCGCACCAGCGCCGTCGTTGTACTCGACCTCAAACATCACCATGTCCTTTTCGTCCTCTTCCTGGATGACCTTGGTGATGTTCTTGGCGTCGCCCACGAGTTTGAGGGCGGCGGCCTGCACGGGTGCCGGTGCCTTGTCGAGTGCAATGACGACTTCCTCGTCGCCCTCCTCGGTCTCTTTCTGCGCTTTGGCGGCATCCTGGG
>JBBQCR010000158.1:0-7524 GCA_038318935.1 Phycisphaerales bacterium | reverse complement strand
GGTGTACTTGGTGCCGTCCACTTCGTCACTGCTGAGTGCACCAACGAAGATCAGGCCACCGGTCTTCATCTCGATCGTCGAGGAGCCCGGCGACACGACGGTGGTTCCGCCAGCGCTCTTCAGATTGCTGGCGACCTGTTTGGCTTGCGTCGACAGCGCCTCGGCGCCCGAACGCATGAAGAAGAAGCCGGCGATGGCGACGATCAGAAAGATCGCTGCGAGCACCAGGAACACCACGGCCAGCGCGCCGCCGTGATGAGGAGTGCGAGGTGAGAGGCGACGGAGCGAGAGCGAGAGCATCGAGAATTTCCTCTGAGTGGGAGATCGTCCAGCGGAATTCGCCGGTGGAAGCTGGCGGGAGTGAGGGCCACGATGCCCCACACCGCCCGTGCACCCGGTGACCCTAGTAGCCGGTGACCCTAGTAGCCGGTGACCCGAATACCCGGTGACCCGAATACCCGGTGACCCTAGTGCGAGTCCCCTACAAACGGGCAGTCTCCGGCATTCTGCACGGAACGGCAAGCGGCTCGATCGCTCGGCGACGCTTTCGGGTCGCGGAGACGGACCGCGGTATTACCATGCCGCCATGCTTCCCCGACTTCTTCCGATATTGCCCGGGCTGCTTTCGCGAACCTTTCGATTGCTGGTCACCACAGCGGTCGTCCTCTGCGCCACCACTGCCTTGGTCGGCTGTACCAAAGTGAGCGGCACTGGTCGCTCGCAATTCAATTTCATGTCGAGCGACGAAGAGCTGAAGCTCGGCACCGATGCCTACAAATCCGAACTCGCCGACGCGAAGCTGATCACCAGCGGTCCACAGTACGAGATGGTCAAGCGGGTGGCTGACAAAGTGTCGGCATCGGCGATGCGCCTTCACCCCGATGCCACCAAGGGTTTTGCCTGGGAAGTGAAACTCGTCGACGACTCTGCCACTGTGAATGCGTGGGCACTGCCCGGCGGGAAGATGGCTGTGTACACCGGTCTTCTCGCGGTCACGAAGAACGAGGCGCAGCTCGCGACGGTGCTGGGGCACGAGTGTTCGCACGCAATCGCTCGGCACAGCGGCGAACGAATGAGCCAGCAGAACGCGACGCAGATTCTGTCGCAAGGTCTGGGCGCGGGGCTCTCCTTCGGAAGCATGAGTCCCGGCGCGCAAGCCGCGACGATGGCTGCATTCGGTGCAGGCACGGAGTACGGTATTCTGTTGCCGTTCAGCCGCAGTCAGGAGAGCGAAGCGGATGAACTCGGTCTGTTCATCGCCGCAGACGCTGGATACGACCCGCGCGAGGCTGTCGAACTCTGGAAGAACATGGCTGCCGTCGGTGGCGACAAACCCTCCGAATGGTTGTCGACCCACCCATCCGATCAGACCCGTCAAGCAAGGCTGACGGCCCTGATGCCCAAGGCGATGGAGATCTACGTCGCTCAGGGCGGCAAGCCCTGATCGAACGCGCGCCGTCGTGCTATCCGCCGGATAACCACCGGCACTCTGCACCGATCGTGGACGCTCGAAAGTGCGACCGCTACACTCCGGGTCCGTCCTCACGAGCCTCTTGGTCGGCGCGGCTGCGCCGCTCCGTCGGCTCTCCGTCGGCCACAGATGACGTCGCCGTTCCTTCGAAACCAAGACGTGTCCTCTCCCGCGCTGGCCTCTGGACGGAATCCCGCCTTGGCCGAAGCGGTGCGGACCCTTCGGCGCCGAGCTCTCGCGGCCGTCGCGTCGGGCCTTCCCGATGGCATTCGACAGATCGCGATCACTTTCGAGAGCGCCGATCCGCTGGCCTTCCTTGCTGCGCAACCGGCCGGTGGCCGCTCCTTCTTTCGGAGCCGCGACGGAGTAAGCAGTGTGGCCATGATCGGCCGCGCTGCGGCCTTTCCGCATCCCGACGATCAGGCGTTTCGCCGACTCCGAACCGTTGAGCCCGGGCTCACGGCGCTCCTTTCGGGCAGGTTCGACTCAGAGCGGGAGATCGGCGCCGAGTGGCGGAGCTTCGGTCGAGCGCAAGTGCTCGTGCCGGCCATCACGCTGCGACGCGATGCCGATCGCACGACGCTCATCGCGACGCTCGTCGGCGACGGAGCGTCGACCCTCGAAGTGCTGCGCAACGTCGAAGACCAGGAGTCCCCGGTCGATCCGCACGTCGTGGTCCCCGAGTACACGCCCGGATTCGGCGCGGGCGTGGGTGTGGACTCCAGCGAGGACGCATGGAAGTCTGCCATCGACGCCACCCTTGCGGAGATCGGCAACGGGTCGGTGCGAAAAATCGTTCTGGCAAGAACTCGCACGTTTCGGCTGAGCGAGACGGCGGATCCGTGCGAACTGCTGTTGCGACTGGGCAACAGCGAGCCGGGCACTTATCAGTTCATGATCGAGTCGCTCCCGGGCATCGCTTTCATTGGCGCAAGTCCCGAGCGGCTCTTCCGACGCAGCGGGCGTGTCTTGGAGAGCGAGGCGCTTGCTGGCACCCGACCGCGGGGCGAAACTCCCGAAGCAGATTTTGCCGAAGCCGACGCGCTCTTCCGTTCCGACAAGGACCGTCGCGAGCACAGCCTCGTCCTCGATCGGATCCGTGAGCGTCTCGAGTCTGTTGTCGAATCGATCCGCGTTGCCCGCGCTCCGCGACTGCTGCGACTCGCGCGCGTGCAGCATCTCTGCACGCCGCTGGAGGCGACACTGAAGAGTGACATTTCCGATGGCGAACTGCTCGCCCGGCTCCATCCGACACCCGCGGTGTGCGGTCAACCAGCGGAGCGTGCGCGAGCCGTCATTCGTGCATGCGAACCATTTGATCGCGGCTTGTATGCCGGGCCGGTCGGACTGCTCGGCGCGACGACCGAGGTATGCGTAGCGATCCGTTCGGCGCTGGTGGTGGGCCGCTCGGTGACCGCGTTCGCGGGAGCCGGCATCGTGGCGGGATCCGATGCCAACGCCGAGTGGCGCGAGACCGAACACAAGCTCGCGACCATCGAGCGTCTGGTGCGCCCGGCATGAATCCGATCGAGGCGGAGAACGTCAACTACCTCTGGGCGCAGTTGCTGTGCGCTGAGTGGAAGCGGCATGGTCTGCAGCACGCGATCGTCTGTCCTGGTTCGCGATCGAGTCCGCTGGCGATCGCGGCAGCGCGAACGGGTGGTGTGCGGATCACCGTGGTCACCGACGAGCGCTGCGCGGGTTTCATCGCGCTGGGCATCGGCAAGACGACGCGCACGCCGGCGTTGGTGGTGACGACCAGCGGCACCGCCGTGGCTAATCTCTTGCCCGCGGTGGTGGAGGCGTCGATGAGCGGCGTGCCGATGCTCATCGCGACCGCAGATCGTCCTCCGGAACTCCGCGAATGCGGCGCGAATCAGGCCATCGATCAATCCGGCATCTTCGGGAGCCACGTCCGCTGGTTCTTCGAGATGCCTGCTCCGTCGCTCGAGGTCGATCCTGCATTCGTCCTTTCGACCGCCGACGAGGCATGGGCGCGCGCGAATCGCGCTTTCTGCGGCCCGGTGCACCTCAACTGTTCGATGCGCGAGCCGCTCGCCCCAAGTGCCGGTGCGATGCCGAGCCTGAGTGACCGCGTGCGCCGCTGGGCTGCGAACGATCGGCCATGGCGCGTCGAGGCGCAAACACGAGACCGGGTTGAACACGAATCAATGGCAATCGCTGAAGGACAGCGCGTGCTCCTCGTCGCGGGTGCTGATGCGTTCGGCGTGGCAGACGAGCCCGAGCGCTCCACGGTCCCTCTGCTTGCAGACATCACGGCGAGTCGGGCCGGATCACGGCCGCGCAGCGCCGTGGCGATGCCCGACGTCGTACTGGCAGCGCTGGGCGATCCGCGCTGCGCTGCCCTGCGTGTTCGGCTTCAGCCTGACGTCGTCGTTCGCGTCGGCGGAGCGATCACGAGTAAGCGAGTACAAGAACTCGCGTCCGGCGCGCCGCGGCTCATCGTCGAGCGCACGATTGCAAGACAGGACGATCGTCACGCAGCGAGCGAGGTCGTCGCCTCAGGTTCAGCCGGTCTGTCGGCATCGCTCAGAGGCATGCAGGATTCGACTGGCTACGGAGCGCTCTGGAGGAGCGTTGGAAAGATTGCCGCCACTGTCGCATCTGCCGCAATCGACGCTCAGTCCGCACTTACCGAACCATTCATTGCCCACACGCTTCCGCCGCATTGCCGTGGCGGAACGCTCGTCGTCGGAAGCAGCATGCCGATCCGTGACGTGGACGCGTTCTCTACCGGAGAAACGCCTGGCGTGAGTCGCGTGCTGGCGAATCGCGGCGCGAGCGGGATCGACGGACTCGTTTCGACCGCTGTCGGTGCGGCGTTGTCGGGTGAGCGGACAACGCTGCTGCTCGGTGATCTCTCGCTGCTGCACGATCTCGGCGGATTGGCCAACGTTCGCGCCGCCGCGCACCCGCTGCATGTCGTGGTCGTCAACAACGATGGCGGCGGCATCTTTCACTTCCTGCCGATTGCCAACTCGCCCGGCGCCGCCGACGAGTTTGAACGGCTCTTCGGAACACCGCATGGATTCACCTTCGAGCATGCGGCGGCGATGTTCGGACTCACGCATCGGAAGGTGACGACAAAGCGGGACGCCGTCGCCGCGTTTCAAGCGATGCGCGACGCTCGTGAACCGATGCTCGTCGAGTGCGTCACCGACCGAACAACCAATGTCGCCGCCCACCGCGCGATCCAAGCCGCAGTTGCCGACGCGCTCGCTCGGGAGTTCTCGGCATGCTGAGCGAGGACACGGATTGCGAACGGACGGAATCAGCGAAGTCCGGATCGCCGATCGTGCTGGTGCACGGTTTTCTCGGTGAGCCCGAGGATTGGGACGCGACGGTGGCCAACATGCAAGTCGATCGTCGCGTCGTTCGTGCGCGGCTGCTCGACTCGCCGTGCGAACGATTCGATCTGGCATCACTTGCCGAAGCGCTGGCCAGGGAGATCGAGAACACCGGCCTTGCACCAGCGACGGTGGTCGGCTATTCGCTCGGAGGTCGAGTCGCGCTCACGCTGGCCAACGACCGGCCGGAGCTGGTGCGCCGAGCCATGCTGGTCTCGGCGACGCCGGGGCTCTTCGACGACGATGATCGCGGGCAACGTTCGCTGGCCGATGACGCCCTCGCGGACGAGTTGGAACGACAGGGAATCGCGGCGTTTGTCGATCGTTGGTACGCCCAGCCGCTGTTTGCGTCGCTGCTTGCGCATCCCGACTATGGATTCGTCGCCCGGCGCCGCAGCGCGGGAGAAACCGGGGTCTCGGGAAGGTGGGCGCGTGTACTTCGGGACGCCTCGCCCGGTCGGAATCCATCTCTTTGGCATCGACTTTCCGCTCTTGCAGAGCGATTGACGCTGGTCGTCGGCTCGCTCGATGCCAAGTATCTTGGCCTTGCCCGTGAAGCCCAACGCGTCGCGCCCCTTCTGCGGATCGATACTGTCTCCGGCGCGGGTCACGCGATCCACCTGGAGCGACCGGCCGAGCTGGCGGCGCTCATTGACCAACTCCTTCCCTGACGTGCACCCATGACCGCGACCAACACTGCGACTCCGACCACTTCGCCGCCTCTCCCGAACTGGAAGCAGTCCGGCAGCTATACCGACATTCTGTTCCATCTCTGCGACGAGGGGATTGCGAAGATCACCATCAATCGCCCCGAGGTGCGCAATGCGTTTCGTCCGCAGACGGTGATCCAGATGCGACATGCCCTGAACGAAGCTCGTGAGAATCCTCGCATCGGCGTGGTGATTCTCTGCGGGCAGGGACCGCTCGCCTTCTGCTCCGGTGGTGATCAGCGCATTCGCGGGGAAGCTGGCTACAAGGACGATGACGGCGTGATGCGCCTCAACGTGCTTGATTTCCAGAAGGAGATCCGCGGTTGCCCCAAGCCGATCGTTGCGATGGTTGCTGGATACGCCATCGGTGGTGGCCACGTACTGCACATGCTCTGCGACCTCACGATTGCCGCGGACAATGCTCGCTTCGGCCAGACTGGCCCGCGTGTCGGTAGCTTCGACGGTGGATTCGGGGCGAGCTACATGGCCCGTATCGTGGGACAGAAGAAGGCCCGGGAGATCTGGTTCCTCTGCCGCCAGTACGACGCGAAGCAGGCCCTTGAGATGGGTCTCATCAACACAGTCGTGCCGCTGGAGCGACTCGAAGAGGAAACGGTGCAGTGGTGCCGAGAGATGCTCGCCAACTCGCCGATCGCTCTGCGTTGTCTGAAGGCAGCGCTCAATGCGGATTGCGACGGACAGAGCGGTCTGCAGGAACTCGCCGGGTGCGCGACGATGCTCTACTACATGAGCGAGGAAGGTCAGGAAGGTCACAAGGCGTATCTCGAGAAGCGCAAGCCGGACTTCAAGAAGTTCCCGCGCCGTCCGTGACATGCTGGGTTCTCTGAGACCAAATGGTGTCCCGACGTCCCTCTACCGCAGCGATCTGGTGGCTTGCGATCAGGCCCAAGACTCTCGGCGCAGCGGTCGCGCCGGTACTCATGGGCGTTGCGATGGCGTGGCGGGCAGAGGCATTTGACGGTGGGGCCGCTGCGGCCGCGCTCGCGGGGGCACTCTTGCTGCAGATCGCGGCGAACTTCGCCAACGACTACTTCGATTGGAAGAGGGGTGCCGACGGAGAGGACCGTGTCGGCCCGGTTCGAGTCGTCTCCGCCGGACTCGTCCGACCCGCAGCAATGCGAGTCGCCATCGTTCTCACGCTCCTTGCAGTCGTACCGATCGCTACGTATCTGGTGTGGCGCGCGGGCCCGGTCTTCGCGGGCATCGCCGTCGGTGGCATCGCGTTCGCGATGCTCTACACGGGTGGGCCGAAGCCGCTTGCGTACATCGGGCTCGGTGACATCGCCGCGTTCGCCTTCTTCGGCCCGATCGCGGTCGCTGGAACCTACGCAGCGCAGACATTGCGATTCGAGTGGCTCCCCGCAATCGCCGGCATCGGTCCCGGATCTCTTGCGATGACGCTTCTGGCGGTGAACAACCTGCGAGATCGTCACGGCGATGCGTTGGTGGCCAAGCGCACGCTCGCGGTGCGCTTCGGTGCCGGATTCGCGCGAGTCGAAATCGTTCTGTCGATCGTGGCTGCCGCAGCGGTGCCCATCGTCCTTGCGATCCGTGAGCGACACTGGGGGGCGCTCGCTGCGTCAGCGATGTGTCTGACGATGATCCCATCGATTCGTCTGGTGATGAGTGGTGGCGAGGGCCACACGCTCAATCGTGTGCTCGCGGCGACCGGCCGCTGCATTCTGCTCTATGGCATGGCGTTCGCGATCGGATGGGCGGCGTGGTGATTCGCATTGCTGGCTATCGCTCGCGACTCCGCACTCCGATGCGATTCGGCGGTGAAACGTTTACCGAGCGTCACGGATTCTTCGTCGAGGTCGAGGGCAGTGCAGGTTCGGGCGTCGGCGAAGTAGCGCCGTTGCCTGGTGTTCATCGCGAGTCCGTGGAGGACTGCCTGCAGGCGCTGCGACGCAGAACGACGTTTCCGCGATCGCTCGCCTTCGGTATGAGCGTC
>JBBQCR010000157.1:0-7578 GCA_038318935.1 Phycisphaerales bacterium | reverse complement strand
GATCTCCCCTTCCGGGGTGCCGAACGTGGCGATACTCCCTCGAAGTGCGTCGCGGGCGGAATACTCCGCGCCAAGTACGGCATCATCGAGTTGCAGAGCTGCGTCGAGTTCGCGAACAAGGTGCAGAAGCACCACCAAGCGGTCAACCTCGCGCCCGCAAAGCTGCACGCTCGTCGCGAGATGCGAGATCTCAGAAGGAAAGCTCCGCTGCGCCACGTTGACGCCGATACCGATCAGCGCTCGACCATTCACACGCTCGATGAGAATTCCAGCCAGTTTGCGGCCATCGAAAACGATGTCGTTGGGCCACTTGATCCCGACCACGAGGTTCGTGCTCGACTCAACCGCTCGCGCCGCGGCAACGGCGCTCGCCGCAGCCAATCGTTCGCCACGATCCTCGGGTGCAACGAACGTCACCGCTACTCCGTCGGCTGCGGTATCGCACCACTCGCGCCCGTGTCGCCCGCGACCCTTGGTCTGCCTCCAGGCAACAACGACGCTGCCGTCGTCATCGGACAGTTCTCTCGCGACGTCCTGGGTCGAACCGGTCTCGGCCAGCACGCGCACCGATCGGAACACGCGGCATGTCGCCAGAATCTCCTCGATACGATGGGGCCACTCGGTCAGCGGAGCGTTCATGGATTACGCCTGCAGGTCGATTGCAACATCCAGCGCCACGGCGCTGTGCGTGATCGCACCGCACGAGATCCGCTCGACGCCGGTTTCTGCGATGGCTCGCACCGTCTCGAGTCGCACTCCGCCCGACGCTTCGAGTTCAAGATGCCGCGCGACGCGATCACGCCGGCGCACGGCCTCGTGCAGACCGTCGATCGTAAAGTTGTCGAGAAGCACGATGTCGACGAGCCCAGGTTCAAGCGCCGCGATCACGTCGAACTGGGCCAGTGTGTCGACTTCGACCTCAACGAAACGCAGCGGGTTGCGGCGACGGGCAGCCTTCGCCGCCGCTGCGATCGCCGGCCCGAGTTCGTCGTGCGGAACGGCACCGAGATGGTTGTCCTTGACCAGCATGGCGTCGTAGAGGGCGATCCGGTGCAGCGTGCCGCCACCGCATCGCACCGCGTACTTATCAATCTCGCGCCATCCAGGCAGTGTCTTTCGAGTGCAGCAGATACGGGCTCGCGTGCCGTGCACGGCGTCGACAAAGCGGCGCGTGAGGGTGGCTACACCGCAGAGCCGACCGAGAAAATTGAGCATGATTCGTTCGAGCGGCAGGAGCGTCGCGAGCGCCCCATCAAACGCGACCAGCACATCGCCCTTCCGACACGCATCTCCGTCCGTCGCGACGATCGTCCAGCTCAGCGTCTCATCGGCAGCGGCGATCTTCAGCACCCGTTCGATGACCGGCAGTCCCGCGACAACTCCATCCGCTCGCGCGACGATTACTGCTCGCGCGCGGGCCGTCGGCGGCACGAGAGAGAAGGTGGTCACATCACCGATCTCGCCGAGATCCTCGTCGAGGGCCAGGCGCACCAGCGTTTCCAGGCGCAGGGGATCGACCAGCGTCGCGAAGAGCGCCGAGAGCGAGAGCGAGTTCGGATCTTCGCGGTGCGCGACCATCTCGGGGGTCCGATCAGAGGGAGTCGCGTATCCGGTCGGAGAGCGAGCGACCCCGCTCCGGGTTGAGCTTGCCCGACCTCCAGACCAGACCGAGTCCCTCGCCGTCAATTTTCGGAATGATGTGAAAGTGAACGTGCATCACTTCCTGATGCGCGTCGACACCGTTGTTCTGCAGCAGGTTGTACGCGGTCGCTCCAGTCGCCTTCATCACCGCGCGACAGATGCGCGGCAAGACGCGGCCCAGCGCAGCGGCACTCTCATCACTCAGTTCGTGCAGGTGAGCCTTGGCTTCCTTGGGAATCACCAGCGTGTGCCCCGTACTCAGCGGTCCAACGTCGAGGAACGCGAGCACGTGCGTGTCGTCGTAGACCCGCCAGCATGGAATCTCACCACTGATGATCTTGCTGAAGATGTTCATGATGCTGAACCTGCTCCCGATGCTCAGGGAAAGACGCCTCGCAGATCGTAGACCTTTCCAAGCCGCTCGCACGCTGCGCACAGTGCCGCAGTGCGCCAATCGCACTCGTATCGGATCCGTGCAAGCTTGACCCGCCGCGCCGCCAGGGTCATGGACCGGGTCAGTTCCTCCTCGACGTCCTTCGACGACCACGTTGTGGAAAGCCGGTTCTGCACCCACTCGAGATAGCTCGCGGCGATTCCTCCCGCACTGCACAACACGCTCGGAAGCGTCTCGATGCCGCGAGCAAGCAGTACGTCCGATCCATCCGGCGTCACAGGAACGTGACCACCCTCGATCACCGTGCGAGCATTGATCTTCGCCGCACGCTCAGCGTCGATGATGCCGTCGGTCGCTGCGGCGATGAGAGCGTCGCATGGTATGGTCCAGACCTCGCGCTCCGGGATTGCCGTCGCCGCCGAAAATCCCAACACGCTACCGGTCCGTTGCACATGATCAGCCAGCAGAAACGGATCGAGGCCGCGATCGTTCCAGATGGCTCCGGTGTGATCGAGCACCGCCACAAGCGTCATGTCTCGCTCGGCAAGGCGACGCGCCGCCCAGGAGCCGACGGTTCCGTAGCCGACACAGATGTATCGACCTCCTTCGAGGCGAGCTCCGGTCTCTGGCAGCATCTCCGCCATGACATCGGCGAGTCCATAGCCGACCGAACGCTCGCGACCGAACGAACCGCCTATCTCGATTGGTTTGCCCGTGACGGCGCGGAACATCTCCTGGCGCCGCACCTCAGCGGTGGTTTGCACCAGCGTGTCGGCGAACCACGCCATGACTCTGGCGTCAGCGCCGATGTCAGGTTCGACGACGTCGTAATCAGGACCGACGTAGTGAGAGAGCGCTGAGGCGAAGCGCCGAGTCAGACGCATCATTTCCTGATCGCTCAACTCGACGGGGTTGCACTTGACTCCGCCCATCGCCCCGCCAAAAGGCAGCCGCAAGAGCGAGCACTTCAGCGTGGTCAACACCGCGAGAGCCTTCGTCTCGTCGAGCGAGAGCCTCGGGTGGAATCGCAAGCCACCCTTGAAAGGCCCCAGCGCGTTGTTGTGCTGCACGCGGTAGCCCTTGAAGAGTCGATGCTGACCGTCGTCCATGAAGACGGGGAAATGCACCATGATCTCGCTCTTCGGTTGCGCCAGGATCAACTGCTGATGTCGCTTGAGTCCAACCGCTTCGGCCGCCGTGAGCAGTTGATCGAGCACTTGATGGAACGGGTTCGTCGGATCGCGGGCGATGCCGAGTTCCTCGAGAAGCCGCTGGGACTCCGGTTGCTGAGATGGCCGCACGCTGGCGTCGGGCATGCCCGAATGGTACGGGATGAAGGCGCCTGTGCGGCGTACGGACGAACTGAGGTGCGGGGTACGATCTGGTCGTGTCCGACTTCGATGCCAACGATTTTCTCAACGTCCTCGAGTTTGAAGCAGCGGCCCGCGCAGCCCTCGATCAGACCGCATGGGACTACTACCGAAGCGGGGCATGGGGAGAAGATTCGGTTCGCTGGAACTGCGACGCGTGGCGGCGCTTGCGAATCTTTCATCGCGTGATGGTGGACGTATCCAGACGCGACGCATCAATCGAACTCTTCGGCGCTCGCCTGCCGTTTCCGCTTCTGCTCGCTCCGACGGCTCTTCATAGACTCGCCCACAACGACGGTGAACTGGCGACCGCTCGAGGAGCATCGGCCGTCGGCTGTCCAATGATCCTGTCGAGCTTCTCCAGCGTCGCAGTCGAGGAGGTCGTGGCGCAGACTTCGGCACCGGTCTGGATGCAGCTCTACATGAGCCGGGACCGCGGATTCACGCTGTCTCTGGCGGAGCGGGCCGCGCTCGCCGGTTGCACAGCACTCGTCCTTACTGTCGACACGCCAGTGTGGGGAGTGCGCGAACGCGATGTTCGAAACGGCTGGCGCTTGCCAGATGGCATCGACGTCGTCAATCTCCTTCGACCCGACCGTCCGGGACCGGATGGACACTCGGGCGCTGGGATCGGCGCTGCGCTCGGCTGGGCGATCGACGCTTCGCTCTCCTGGAGCGATCTCGAGTGGTTCGCCGCGCGGACGCGGCTGCCCATTCTGGTGAAGGGCGTCTGCCGAGCCGACGACGCACTCCGGTCGATCGACCACGGTGCACGTGGTGTCATCGTGAGCAACCACGGTGGGCGTCAGCTCGATGGCGCTCCAGCCACCGCGGAGAGTCTTCCGGAGGTGGCGCGGGCGGTTGGACGGCGAGTGCCGGTGCTGGTTGACGGCGGCATCCGCCGAGGTGCCGACATCCTGCGGGCGATCGCGCTCGGCGCGGACGCGGTCGCGATCGGTCGACCGATCCTGTGGGGACTCGCCGCGGGCGGAGACGCCGGCGTTCGACGAGTGCTGGAACTGTTGCGTGCCGAGTTCGATCTCGCGCTCGCGTTGAGCGGCTGCCGCGCCGTGAGCGACATCACCACCGATCTGGTTCGCTGATCGCCAGCATGTCACTTCGCCGGAATTGCCACGATGTCCTTGATGAAGGTCACGCGCCCCCAGCGATCGGGAAGATGCATGTCGACGGCCCACTGCGGGCTCCAGACCCAGTTGTCTTCGGCCATGCCCTTCTTCTTCTCGTAGGCGGGCAACTCGGGCTGTCGGATGCTGTCGTTGGCGGGAAGCGGCGCGTCGGGGCGCTTCGGTCCCGTCCGCTTGCCGCTCGCATCAAGCTCCTCGAAGTTGTGCTTCCATTGCACACGCGAGAAGTTGATGCGCCACGTGTCACCGACTTTCGGTGGCGCGGCGTTGCGGGCCGTCTCGTTCACGTCCGGCTGGAACGCAGCGCTCGTGGGTGGCTTCAGCGATATCCACGGAATCGCCCACTCGAGTGTCCATCCCTTGTCCTGATCGCGCGGGTCGTTGGCTGAGCCCTGGATGTTGATCGCGGTTCGCAAGCCTTCGCAGTTCCAACCGTGCTCCGCCGGTCCGCCTTCGCGATACATGCGATGCAGATAGAGATCGAAGATCGTGCCGAGACAATTCACCTCAAGCTCGTAGTAGGCCCGTGTGTCGCCGTCGGGATCGATGAACACCTCGAAGTCCGGCTCGTGAAAAACCACCTGATCATGCGTGCGGTAGGTCGCCCACACGTCAGGCTCTTCCAGTTCCGCGGCGATGTACAGGAAACTCTCGTCCCACGCCATCTTCGCCCGCGTTCGATACCGCGGCGTCGGTTTCGCCGAACCCTCGATGTCCACGAAGTCCTCGGTCCAAGGCACCGATTGCCATCCCTCGTCATCGAGCTTTCCATCGAGGGTGATCGGCTTGGCGAGGTACTTCGCGGCGTAGGAGTTGGGTTGTCCGCGAGCAGGAGGCGCTGGCACCGGAGCTTGTGGCGCCGCAACAGGAGGCGCAGGCGTCCCCTGAACAAGCATCTGCACGATGAGCGGCGCTAGGAGCATCGGCACGAGAGAACCTCCAGCGGCAGGGTAGGGACAACGCAAACGGATTGCACTCAGGCGAGTCGAGGATAGTCGGTGTATCCCCGCGCGTCGCCGCCGTAGAACGTGGAAGGATCAGGTGGATTCAGCGGCATGCCGTGACGCAGCCGCTCGGTGAGATCCGGGTTGGCGAGGAACGGCACGCCAAATGCCACGAGGTCAGCGAGTCCGGACTGAATCGCTTCGATTGCGGTTGTTCGGTCGTAGCCGCCGTTGATGATGAACGTGCCGTGATAGGCCTTTCGCATGAGGGACGCGATCGGCGCGACTCCGGCGGGCGGTGCGAGCGTCGAACCCGGAAGACCTTCGATCACATGCAGGTACGCGAGCGGGTAATCGTTGAGCATCGCTGAAGCAGGGACGAAGACGCTCGCTGGATCGCTGTCGCTCATCGCGTTGAAGGCGTTCGTCGGCGAGAGGCGTACACCGACGCGAGCGGCTCCCCACACGGCGACCAGCGCCTCGACGATCTCGCGCAGAAGACGAATTCGATTTGCCGGCGTCCCTCCGTACGCATCACTTCGTCGATTCACGCAGTCGCGCAGGAACTGATCGATGAGATAGCCGTTTGCGGCGTGCAACTCGATGCCATCGAACCCAGCGTCCATCGCGCAACGGGCGCCGTGTCGAAACTGAGCGACGAGCGCCGGGATCTCGGTGAGTTCAAGAGCCCGCGGCGTCTCTGCGGTCACGAGTCCATTGGTGCTCCACACCTGCCCGTTGAGCGCGACCGCCGACGACGAGACCGGCGCCGTGCCGGCTTGCCACGTCGAGTGCGACACGCGGCCGCAGTGCCAGAGCTGGGCAAACATCAAGCCTCGCTTGGCGTGCACCGCATCCGTCACCATCCGCCAGCCGCGCATCTGGTCGGCGGTATGGATACCCGGCGTCGCAGGGTAGCCGATCCCTTGTTGCGAAACTTGCGTCGCCTCGCTGATCAGGAGCGCGGCGCCAGTGTGAGGATCCGCGCGCTGGGCGTAGTACTCCGCGGTCATCGGGACGACGACACGATCGGCATCGCTGCGCGATCGGGTCATCGGCGCCATCACGCATCGATGCGCAAGCTGATACGGACCGAGGCGCATTGGCGTGAAGAGCAGGTCAGGCATGGCGGTGTTCGTCAGCGCTTTGACTTCTTGGACGCAGACTTCTTCACCGGCACCTTCGCCCCACTCTTTGCCAACCCCGGACTCGTACCGTTCTTCACTGCCGAGCGAGCAGCCGCGAGACGAGCCACCGGGATGCGGAAGGGGGAACAGGACACATACGCCAGTCCGCACTCGTCGAAGAACTGGATGCTTGCCGGATCGCCGCCGTGCTCGCCGCAGATGCCGAGTTTGATGTCCGGTCGGGTCTTGCGGCCGCGCTCACAGGCGATCCGGACGAGCTGGCCCACGCCGGTCGCATCGATGGTGGCGAAGGGATTGTCCTTGATGATCTCGAGGTCGGCATAGCGCGGAAGGAACGATCCCGAGTCATCGCGCGACATGCCAAGCGCCGTTTGCGTCAGGTCGTTGGTGCCGAAGCTGAAGAACTCCGCGGTCTCTGCGATCTCGTCGGCGGTCAGCGCGCCACGTGGGATCTCGATCATCGTTCCGACTTGATACGCGATCTTCTGCTTCGATTCGCGCATCACCTCAGCGGCGACGCGGTGCAGGATCTCGACCTGAAGATCCAATTCCCGTTTGAAGCCAACCAGCGGAACCATGATCTCGACCTTGGTCTTGATCCCGGCCTTCTGCACGATCGCAGCCGCCTCGAAGATGGCTCGTGCCTGCATCTCGGTGACTTCCGGGAAACCGATGCCCAATCGGCAACCACGGAAGCCGAGCATCGGATTGAACTCGGCAAGCTCGTGGACTCGCTTGTCGATTTCGGCGGCGGAGACCTTCATCTTCTTCGCGAGTTCTGCCTGTGCCTTCGCGTCGTGCGGAAGGAATTCGTGCAGCGGCGGATCGAGAAGGCGGATGCACGCGGGCAATCCCTCAAGAGCCCGGAAGATGCCTTCGAAATCGCCTCGCTGGTAGGGCAGGATCTTTGCGAGTGCTGCCCGACGGCCAGCCTCG
>JBBQCR010000156.1:0-7586 GCA_038318935.1 Phycisphaerales bacterium | reverse complement strand
CCAGATTGGTCTCGGCGATCTGCTCGCGATACTCCTTGGCGACGCGATACCAGCGGAGCATGGCCTTGGCCTGCTCGTGGGTCGGAGCGGTCTCACCGATCAGCTTCTGGAGCTCGCGCACGCTGCGTCGAGCGAAGTTGTACTTCAGAAACAGCACCCGCTCCTGCGCGCCGGTCAGCAGGATCGTGCGCTGTTGACGCGTGCTTCGATCCTTCTCGCGTCCCCCGTTGCCCGCACGGTCGCGGAACGGCGTCAAGTCGTCCATGAGCGGGCGATACCACGAGACATCGGGCTTCTCGATTTCCGGAAGTCCCTCGTAGATCCGCTGCTCCGCGTCGACTTTGGCAAACTCCGGGTTGTCCATGTAGTCCATCTCGTCGGCGAGAATCTGCTTCAGCAGAGCCTCTTCGTCGGAGGTGAACCCTGTTCGATCACGGGATGCGGCGTTGGCAGTCGCCGAGTTGGATGGGAGTCCGAGGCCACCGGTCGTCGTGCTGCCGGATACAGGGCTGCGGACACTGGTCCGATGACGCTTCCGAAGAAGATCAAGCGGACTGTTGCGGGTCACCATCGCCGGCCGTGACGACAGGGCCACCAGTTGCGACGGTGCGGGAGCGGACGTTGAAGATGGAGGAAGGCGAGGCTTCATCGCGAGATCCTGACCGTTTGAGGAGGCGGGCGTCTCTTCACGAACTTGCACGAACCTTCACTGAACACCGCTGCAGGCAGTACTTCGAGGACCCCATTGGCCCCAGGCTGCGCGCCTGCGGTCATTGGGATGTTCAACGCTGCGGCGATGTGGGAAAGAGGCGGATGACCGATCGAATGGGGTACGTGTCAATTCGATCGGAAGGGAGTGAACGAGCGGGTTGGTTTCAACCACTCCTAGGGCCACTCGCTGCAGCCACGAGGTATTTGCTCTAGGAGGTTGGAGCGTGATCAGTCGAAGCTGCCGGGACGAGGTCATACGGTGTCGCGGCGTTCCGGTTCGAACCAGGCACCAAGGACGCCCGGATCGTGGTGAGTCATTCCAGAGCGGTCCAAATTTCTGTCACGACCGAGGTGCCGAACGCATCGAGGGTCAGATGTCCTTCGATGGGAGAGAGATTCCGTCGATTTCGTGTTCCTAGGATTCGGCGGGCTCGGCCTTGTTCCGGCGCTGGCATCGAGAAGAACGGGGTGAGTGCTTGACCAGTTGGCGGATCAAGTCGCGGTCTGTTCGTCATGACTGGTCGCACGGATGAGGCACCGGTCAATGGCGGGTGATCTTTTTGGGAAATTGGCCTGCGAATGCGGGGGGGGCGATCGCCGCGTGTGCGGAAGTCGATCGAAGTGCGCGCAGCCCCCATACATACGGATGACTTGGCCCACGGATGACACAAATCAGCCTATTTGTTCGCGATCCGTTTGGTGCTTTTCCGGTCGCCCTCCGCCGAGTGGAGGGAGACCAAGAAAAACGCCGCCCTCGGAAGGCGGCGTTGAATGCTCTGGGACCGTGAACTCCCGATCTTGAGGAAGTTCGCGATCAGAAGTTTGGAGCGTCGATCACTCGGGCTTGCCACCACTGAAGTCGTAGATCCAAGCGTCAATCGGACGGCTGTAGTCGAGGACCTCGCCCGCCTTGAAGAACAAGCCCAGCTCTCGACTCGCCGCTTCCGGGCTGTCGGAGCCGTGGATCAGATTGAACGAATTGGAGACGCCAAAGTCGCCGCGGATCGAGCCTGAGGCCGCCTTCGATCCGAACGTCGCACCCATCATGCTGCGGCTGATCCCGATCGCCCCGATCCCGCGAACGGCGAGCACGAGGACCGGTGCGCTGGTCATGAATCGAACGAGCCCCGCATAGAAAGGCTTGCCGTTGTGGTCCTTGTAGTGAGTCGCAGCGAGCTCCGGGGAAATCTGCATGAGCTTCGCGCCCACGATCTGGAGCCCCTTCTCTTCAAAGCGGCTGATGATTCGGCCCATGAGGCCGCGCTGGACGGCATCGGGCTTGAGGATGATGAGGGTCGTTTCCATCTCGGTGTCTCCCTGAAGGTCGTTTCGACGAAAAAAGTGGGTGGGAACTGTAGCAGAACGGTTTCACGCTCGGTCGGTCACTGGAGCGGCGGCTTTTTCTGCGGTGTTTCTGGTTGTTTTTCGTTCTTTCAAGGCCGCTTCCGCCGATCGTGTAGCCTTTGACCCTTCTGCGCAGTGTGTCGCCATGAGACGGACCGGTCCGTCCCACCGGTGGCTGAGCGCGCCACCACTCCAGCCATGCCGACCGTGACAGCCCCGAAAGATCCCGCCAAGGACCCTGCCGTGCGATCCAAGTCCGTCGCGGAGAAGGACAGCAAGCCTGTCCGCAGCCGAGGCGCGACCGCCGAGGAAATGGCGACGCGGCAGCGAGACATCTCCGTCAGCGAGTTCTTCGCCAAGAACCGCCATCTGCTGGGCTTCGACAACCCGCGCAAGGCACTGCTGACGACCGTCAAGGAGGCGGTCGACAACTCGCTCGATGCGTGCGAGGAAGCTGGCATCTTGCCGGAGATCACCGTCGTGATCGAGGACCTGCAGCCGGACAGGCCGGCGACGTCGAAGTCCTCGCGGTATCGGGTCACCATCGTCGACAACGGCCCCGGCATCGTCCGCAAGCAGGTGGAGAACATCTTCGGTCGGCTGCTGTACGGCTCGAAGTTCCATCGTCTGAAGATGTCTCGTGGCCAGCAGGGGATCGGCATCAGCGCCGCAGGCATGTACGGCCTGATTACCACCGGCCGTCCGATGCTCATCTACACCAAGCCCAAGGCGTCCCAACTCGCGCATCACATCGAGCTGGCGATGAACACCAAGACGAATCGCGCTGAGGTGACGACCGACGAGGAGACGAAGGACTTTCCTCCGGCCCGGCTCCGCTCCGTCACGCCGGGCGCCCGGCTTCTCTCCGCTGAAGGTCAGTTCCTGGACTCCAGCGCGTATTCAACGGGGACGAGCGTCTCGATCGAGCTTGAAGGTCGCTACCAGAAGGGACGCGGCAGCGTCGACGAGTTTCTCGAACTGACCGCCATCGCGAACCCTCACGCCCGCATCGTCTTCGTCCCTCCGAGCCGCGAGAGCGCTGCGGACGAGGACGACTCGCCGCGACTTTCAAGCGCCATCGCAGCCTCGGCGGCGCCAGCCGGACCGGCGGTGACGACCGAAACTAACGGCACCACGGTGTTTCCGCGTGGAGTGAACGAACTGCCGCCCGAAACGAAGGAGATCCAGCCGCATCCGAAGGGAATCGAGCTCGGCATCCTTCTGCAGATGCTGAAGGATTACGAGGCGAGTGACAAGGGAACGCTCTACGACTTTCTGCAGGAGCGATTCTGTCGCATCAGTCCGTCGACGGCGTCGGCGTTCTGTCGCACCATCGGCGTGACGACTCGAACCAAGGCCGGCGACGTCGAGCCGCGCGTCGCGGAGGCGCTGTTCAAGGAGTTCGAGAACGCGAAGCTTCCACCGCCCCCGACGGACTGCCTCGCGCCGATCGGTGTACGACAGTTGCTCGCAGGCATGCTGAAGGGTGTCCGCGCCGAGTTCTACGCCGCGAGTTCGCGCGAGGCGGAGATCTATCGCGGGCGACCGTTCCAGATCGAGGCGGCGATCGCGTTCGGTGGCGAATTGCCGGCGGACGAAACCGCTCGCGTGATCCGTTTCGCCAACCGTGTTCCGCTTCTCTTTCAGCAGAGCGCATGCTCAAGCTTCAAGGCGGTGACGGAGACGGCGTGGAAGAACTACAACCTCTCGCAGCCGCGGGGAAGTCTGCCGGTCGGCCCGCTGGTGATCATGATCCACATGGCAAGTGTGTGGGTTCCTTTCACCAGCGAGTCGAAGGAAGCGATCGCCGACTACGACGAGATCCGCAAGGAAATGAAGTTGGCGCTGATGGAGTGCGGCCGCAAGCTCGGCACCTATCTTCGAAAGCGACAGAAGATGCGCCGCGAAGGCGAGCGCCGCGACGTGTTCGAGCGCTACATCGGTGAGATCGCGCAGGCCATCCATGCCTTGAACGGGAGCGACACGAAGAAGCTCTATGACGTGCTCCTCGCCCAAGCCCGCGTTCGCACCGCGGTTGCCGATCAGATGCTCGACGAGGACGGCAAGGTCGTGCGGAGCGATCCGATCGACGACGAGGGCGTCATCGTCGTCACAAGCGCGATCGCACAAATGCCGCAGCTTGAGGCCGTCTCCGGGCAACCACAGGAGCCCCTGATGGAGCGCTCGGCGCCGTCGAAATCTGGCCGCAAGCAATCGGCGAGCAAGCAGATCAGCAACAAGCGATCCGAGCAGCACAAACTCTTCTGACGCCCTCTCCACGACCCGCGCCTTCGACAATCCACCCGCAAAGACCACCCATGGCAAAGAAGTCCGACACCACTGCGGAAGCGGCCCGCGAGCGAGTCAATACCAGGCTCAAGGCCCGTGACGCCCAGACCCAGAAAAAGCTGGTCACGTTGGCTGACGGCGTCGTCAAGACAGTGCTCAGCGGCAGCGAGCCGATGATCGGCATCCCCACGCGATCCCGTTCCAACACCCTGTGGAACAAGAAGCTCGGCATCTTGCAGATGGGTGACGCGAAGCAGGAACGCCAGCTCTTCAATCTGAATCAGGCGAAGCAGTTCATGCAGACGCTGCTGCACGCGAGCACGATCAAGGATCTGATCGAAGCGAACAAGACCTCCAGCCTCCGTGGTGTTTTCTACAAGGCCAAGCACACCGTTGCTGGAACAAAGGAGAACACCTTCGACGATCAGGACGAGTCCGATCCGATTCTCGAGGATCTCGAAGTATCGCTCAACGCGCTTCGCGAAGAACTGCACGTCTTCGCGGAGCCACGCGGCGGCATGGTGGGGAACATCACGATTCTTGACAAGGGCGACGAGATCAACTGTCGGCGCATGGGCTCAGGCGGCTACCAATTGCCGAGCATCGTCGAGCCCGAGATCATCGAGTTCAAGAAGTGCGAAGCTGACTTCGTCCTGCACGTCGAAAAGGGGACAGTCTGGCAACGCTTCAACGAGGACCGATTCTGGGAGAAGCACAACTGCGTGCTGACGCACGGCGCAGGTCAGCCGCCGCGAGGCTGCCGCCGCTTGCTGCAGCGATTGAGCCGGGAACTCAAGCTTCCGATCATCTGTCTGCTCGACTGCGATCCGTGGGGACACTACATCTACAGCGTCATCAAGCAGGGGTCCATCTCGCTGGCGTTCGAGTCGTCGCGTCTGGCGATTCCCGAAGCGAAGTTCCTCGGCATTCGGGCCAAGGATTTCGTGGCGTGCGGACTTTCGGACGCGGTGAAGATTGAGTTGAGCGACAACGACATCAAACGAGCGAAGGAGATCGCGGCGTACCCGTGGTTCGAAAAGAACAAGGGATGGCAGAAGGAAATCGATCTGCTGCTCGCTAACGGCTTCAAGATGGAAGTCGAGTCGCTCATCACGAAGGACATCTCGTACGTCACCGAGCAGTACGTGCCGGAACGTCTGCGAAAGAAGGATTGGCTCGACTGAACGACGCTGCGTTCGGTGGGCTTTTCAGTGAGCGACCGGCAACACGATGGTGAAGTCGCTGCCCTTGCCGACTTCGCTCCACAGGTGGATGCGTCCGCCGTGTTCCTCGACGATGCGTCGGGTCGTCGCAAGGCCGAGTCCGGTGCCGCCAGGCTTGTCGGTCATGTACGGTCGGAAGATCGCGTCGTGTCGTGCGGGATCGATGCCGGGACCGGTGTCGATCACATGAATTCGCACTTCCTCGATCGGCGCGGATGCCTTGCCGTCTGCAATCGACGCGGGCGTCGGCCCACGTTCGACGCGAAGCATCAGCTCGCGCGGCAACGCGACAGGCTGCGCCGACATCGCTTGTACCGCGTTGATGAGCAGATTCAGGACCGCCTGCTTGAGCAATCCGACGTCGACGTTCGCCAGCACCGGCGTCGCGGGCAGTTCGACGCGCTGAATCACGCTCTGCTGATCGCACTGAGGCTGAAAGAAGTCAGCGATCTCGTCGACGATGGTCCGCAGATCCTGCGGCGTCGGATCCAACTTCATACGGCCCGCAAAACGCAGGAAGTCGGTGAGGATGTCGCGAAGGCGAGTCGCCTCTCGGCCCAGCGCATCCACGCGTCGCGCGAGGCGCTGCTTGGCGTCCTCGGGCAGTTCGCTGTCGGCGATCTCCTCGCCGACCAACTGGGCGTTGAGGACCACCGTCGACAGCGGATTCTTGATCTCGTGGGCGAGACCGCTGGTCATCGAGCCAAGCTCGGCGAGGCGTTCCGCTCCTCGCGCTCTGCGTTCCGCGTCGATCGCCCGGCGCTCACGTGACACCAACCGCGCCCGCACCGCGAGGGTCGCTGAGAAGGCTCCGATCGCGAATCCGATCAGGAGCCACGCGAGGATTCGAACAGCATCCACCGCGTGGAGTCCTCCGTCATTGCCCCGCCGAACGATCTGGAGCGCCAACGTCGGGTGCTGGCTTTGGCGTGGTGGCTCGCACGGCCGTCGCTGACCACCCCTTCGCACCGTTCTGTGCAGAGTAGACGATCTTCTCGCCGTCCTTCAGCGTGCGAAAGCCATCCGACTGTTGGATGACGCTGAAGTGGATGAAGATGTCCTGACCTTGGGGACCCACCACGAAGCCGAAACCCTTTCGGGGATCGAACCACTTGACCAAGCCCTCGCAGTCCGACAGCACGTTGGGTGCGTCGACCGCCGCTGGCTGTGAACTCGACATTCGATCCTCCATCGGCCGCTCCCTGAAATCAGCTTTTCGAAGGCCTGGTGCGGACGAGACGACCCCGTCGACTGCACACGTCCCCGATCAATTCATAGGGTGCTCGCCTACTGAAGCGGGCCGTCGCATTGTGGAGTGAATGCCTGTCTATCGCAAGCGTGTTCCCTGAAGCAAATGCAGAAAGAGGCCCTCCGGATAGGGGAGGGCCTCTGGGAACCGGCGAAGTTTTTCGGGTCTCGGCGATCAGCCCGCTGCGGGAGCCGGCTCGGCGAGGAGCGCCTTGCGGGACAGCTTGATGCGCCCGTTGTCGTCGATGTTGATGACCTTGACCTTGATCACGTCACCGACCTTGACGACGTCACCGACGCTCTTGACGTATCCCTGAGCGAGTTCGCTGACGTGGCACATGCCGTCGGTCCCGGGCACGAGCTCGACGAAGGCACCAAAGTCCTTCACCGAGACGACCCGGCCCTCGAAGATCGCACCAATCTTGATCTCGGCGCCAAGCGCCTCGACCTCTGCCTTGGCCTGGGCAGCCTTTTCGGCGTTCGAACAGGCGATGAAGACGGTGCCGTCCTCCTCGACGTCGATCTGGGCGCCCGTGCGCTCCTGGATGCCGCGGATGGTCTTGCCACCCGGACCGATGAGCTTGCCGATCTTCTCGGGGTCGATCTTGACCTTGGTGATGCGCGGGGCGTAGATCGAGATGTCTTCGCGCGGCTTGCCGATGACCTGCTCGATCTCTCCGATGATCTGCATCCGGCCTTCCTTCGCCTGCTGTAAGATCGTCGTGATCTCCTCCACCGAGAGACCGCGTGCCTTGAGATCAAGCTGAATGC
>JBBQCR010000155.1:0-7590 GCA_038318935.1 Phycisphaerales bacterium | reverse complement strand
CCCAGCGAGTTTTCTCCAGGACATCGCGATCGACACCAAGCGGGACGTCATCTACATCGCCGACTGCGGCATCGGTGCTGGATTCGAACAAACAAAGCCCGCGATCATCGTCGTGTATCTCAAGACCGGCGTTGCCCGAAGGGTGCTGGAGAACGCTGCGTGCGTTCGCGCCGACCCGGATGCCGCGATGGTCATCGATGGCATCGAAGTGACCGTTGAGGGCAAGGACGGCAAGCGATTCCCGCCCCGCGTCGGCGTCAACCCGATCACCATCGACGATGCCAACGAATGGGTCTACTTCGGTTCGATGCACGGCACGACGGTGTGGAAGGTGAAAGCCGACGATCTCTCGAATCCCGGACTGCCGCCAGACGCGATGGAGGAACGTGTGCTTCGTCACGGAACGAAGTCGGTCTCCGACGGTTTCACGATCGACTCGGCCGGCAACATCTATGTGACCGACGTCACGAGACACGCGATTGGCGTGGTGGCGCCGGACGGGAGCTACAGGGAGTTTGTGCGCGACGACGCGATTCTCCAGTGGCCTGACGGCATCAGTGCGGGAGCGGACGGGAATCTTTACGCCGTGGTGAACCAACTGAATCGTCATCCGGCGCTCGGCGGCGGACCCAGCGGTTCCGAGAACGCAACGAAGCCGCCGTTTCGCGTGGTGCGTTTCACGCCCATCGCGCCAGCGACGCTCGGCCGATAGACAATCTCCGTCCGAGCGACTGTGAAAGACAGCACCGATCGGAGAGAATCTGTGTCCACGCGGTCGCTCGGGGTGCCGATCGCGCGCTCGGGAAATTCACGATGTCGCCACTCTCAGCACTCTTGGTCTTTGCCGCGATCTGCATGCGCGGTCCGGGCGACGTTCCCGTTCCGACGGCTCTGATTCCGCGCGAGGTCCTCTTCGGCAATCCGCAGCGCAGCGCCGTGCGCATCGCTCCCGATGGCTCGATGATCGGTTTTCTTGCGCCGCGCGACGGGGTGCTCAACGTCTGGACGCAGCCGCTCGAGGGCGGATCGCTCGTCGGACAACCCACGCCGCGGACCGCGCTGCGTGATCGTCCGGTGCGGCAATGGGAGTTCGTGCCGGGCGGCCGACAGTTGGTCTACCTTCAGGATCGCGGAGGTGACGAGAACTTCCAGATGTTCGCAGTCGACCTTGCGGATTCCGCGTCGAACGAGGAGCGGTGTCTCACTCCATGGCCCGGGACGCGGACTCGCATCATCGAAATCGGCGCCACGCATCCGAACGAGGTGCTCGTTGGTGTCAATCGGCGCGATCCTCGCTACCACGACGTCTGGCGAGTCAACGTCAAGGATGGTTCGTCGTCGCTAGTGATGCAGAACGACGAGGGATGGAGCGCGGTGATTCCGGACGGAGATTGGCAGATCCGTCTGGTGACTCGTGTTCGCGACGACGGGGCGACGGAAGTGATGATGCGCACTGCCCCAAGCGAGCCCTGGGTGCCGTTCCACACCTGGCAGTTCGAGGACTCCACCAGTTCGTCGGTGGTGGCGATCGATTCCGACGGTACCAAGGCCTATGTCATCGACAGTGCTCGCCCGGAAGGTGGCGCGACGGGTGGCATCTACGAAGTGACGCTTGTGCCGCACGACACGGATCAGCGCTGGCGCATCCTGGCCGCCGACGACCGAGCGGAACCGGGCACGGTGCTTCGCCACGCGTTGACCGGTATTCCGCAGGCCATCTCGTTCAACTACCTGCGCAACGAATGGCGGGCGCTCGATCTTTCCTACGAGCAGGATTTTCGTGTCATCCGCAAGGCCGAGTCCGGCGACATCGACGTCGTGAGTCGTACGACCGACGACCGACTGTGGATTCTCGCAACCTCTCGCGACACGCAGCCGACGCGGTTCTCCCTCTATCGTCGCGAGGATCGCAGCATCACGCCGCTCTTCAGCGCCGACGATCGACTTGCGAATCTGCCGTTGGTGCCGATGCGCAGCGAGATCATCCGCAGTCGTGACGACCTGCCGCTGGTGACCTACTGGTCAGCGCCGACCGGCTTTGAATTGGGCAGTTCGAAGCCGGTGCCGATGGTACTTCTTGTCCACGGCGGGCCGTGGACGCGTGACGTCTGGGGGCTTTCGCCGACGCACCAGTGGCTCGCCAACCGCGGGTACGCGGTGATGAGCGTCAACTACCGCTCGTCGACGGGTTTCGGCAAGGCGTTCGTGAACGCCGGGAATCGCCAGTGGTCGAAGGCGATGCACGACGACTTGGTGGACGCTGTGCGCTGGGCGATCGACCAGCGCCTCGCCGACCCGAATCGAGTGGCGATCATGGGTACGAGCTACGGCGGCTACGCGACGCTCGTGGGACTGACGTTCACGCCCGAGCTCTTCGCCTGCGGCGTCGACATCGTCGGGCCTTCGCATGTTCGTACGCTGCTCTCGACGATCCCGCCGTATTGGACGCCACACCAAGCGCTCTACGCGCGACGTGTTGGCGATCTGAGCGAGACGGAGTTTCTCGACTCAATCTCGCCCTTGACGAAGGTCGAGCGCATTGTCAGACCGCTGCTCGTCGGCCAAGGTGCCAACGATCCGCGGGTACGGCGCGTTGAGGCCGATCAGATCGTTACGGCAATGCAGTCGCACGGAATCCCGGTGACCTACATCCTCTTCCCTGACGAGGGGCATGGCTTCGCTCGGCCGGAGAATCGCATGGCGTTCTTCGCGATCACCGAACAGTTCCTCGCGAAGCATCTTGGAGGAAGAGCCGAACCAATCGGCGACGATGTGCGCCGCAGCACTGCGCTGCCGCAGGCCGGCGGTGAGTTGATTCCAGGTCTTGACCAATCGTTCGCGCGGTAGACCGCGACAGGAACGCGGCATCCGGCATCGCAATCAAACCGTTACGATGGCCGCGAGAACCCGATGGCCCACAAGAAGCAGAAGCCTCAACAGACGACGCCAGCGAAGCCTACGAAGGCTACGAACCCCCCGAAGGCTTCGAAGCCGGTGCCATCCGCGAAGCCAGCCAAGCGAGCAAAGCAAGCACCGCTCGCTGCAGCACCGGAAGGTCACACGCGCGTCGTCGTTCCCTTCGACCATCACTGGAAGGACGTCGACGCCGAGGTCCTGTGGGCGGTGCCGGTCGGAGAGTCTCGCTTCGCTATCCGGAACGTGCCGTTCTACGCCTACGGATTGAATTGGGGCGATGTCGTCCGAGCCGTTGCCTACGACGGTGACGAAGATCCGGTCGTCGAGCGCGTCGAGAGTGAGAGCGGTCACCAGACCGTGCGCGTCTTCATGGACGACGAAGTCGCGGAGACCAAGAGCGTCGGAATGCTGGAAAGTCTCGAGCGATTCAACGCGACCTACGAACGGCACAGCGGGGGATTCATCGCGATCGACATCCCGCCCGACGGCGACTTCGACGGTGTGTTCGACCAACTCGAAGCTTGGGAGGCGGAAGGGTTGCTCGGCTTTGAAACCTGTGAATCGCGAGTGAAAGACGGCTTCGGGTCAGATCCCGCTGCCGACGATGGCGACTTCGGCGACGAGTGAACGCGGTGCGGGCGGGCGGGGTCTTGCTTTCCGCCCGAGCGCTCACGCGAGTGGCGCAGCGATTCCGTAGGGGTCGATTTCAATTACTATTTTCGGCGATCGCATGTCGCAACTCAGCCCTCCGATCCTCTTCTTCGTCCTCGGCATGGTGGCGACGCTCGTGCGCTCCAACCTGCGCATCCCTAAAGCAGTGACGAAGCTGCTCTCGCTCTATCTGCTCTGGGCGATTGGATTCAAAGGTGGTGTGAAGATTGCTGCAGCGGGTCTCGACCGCGAAGCGATGATCGCGATCGGACTTGGGATGTTGCTGGCGGTGGTCACGCCGGTGGTTGTGTTCACGTTCCTTCGGCGACGGGTCGGGGGACCGGATGCGGCGGCCATCGCCGCGACCTATGGCTCGGTGAGCGCTGTCACCTTCATGACCGCGACCAGCCTGCTCCAGGTTGAGGGCGTCGCGTTCGGCGGATACATGGTCGCCGTGATGGCATTGATGGAGTCGCCAGCGATCGCCATATCGGTGATATTGCTGCGTCGCTCCCAACGGGATGATCCGACGACGCCGCCCTTGCGCTGGTCAACGCTGTTGCATGAGGCGTTCCTCAACGGCCCGGTGTTGCTGCTGTTGGGAAGCCTGGTGATCGGATTCATCACCCGAGAGCGGGGGGTCGCCGCGTTCAAGCCATTGAGCGATGATCTCTTCAACGGAGTGCTGGTCTTCTTCCTGCTCGACCTCGGGCTGCTCGCGGCCCGGCGGCTGCGCGGGTTCCTGGCCCGCGGACCGTTCCTCGTTGCCTTCGGCGTGGTGCTACCGATCCTGAGCGCAACCGTCGCAATCACGCTCGCGTGGCTCTGCGGACTGTCGCCGGGGAACGCGGTGCTGCTGATGACCCTCGCGGCGAGCGGTTCCTACATCGCGGTTCCCGCAGCGTGCCGCATTGCCATCCCCAAGGCGGACCCGTCGGTCTACATCGGACTCGCTCTTGCGATCACCTTTCCCTTCAACGTGATCATCGGCCTTCCCACCTACTTGGCTTTGGTGCGCTGGCTCTGGGGCGTCTGAGCCCGCTGGGCTCGCCGCATCTCGCGCCATTCCTCGACGGTCACCGCATACCGCTCGTGGTCGGCCCAGTCACCATTGATTTGAAGGTAGCGAGGCGAGAAGCCTTCGCGCCGGAATCCAACGCGTTCGGCGAGTCGGCGCGAGCGCTCGTTCTCGGGCTTGAGGTTCGCCTCGAGTCGATGGAGTCGCAATCCGATGAACGCTTGCTCAAGCAGAAGGTGCAGGGCCTCGGTCATGTAGCCCTTGCCTTCGTAGGGATCGCCGATCCACCAGCCCGAGAGGCCGTTGTTGAACGGACCGCGCACGATCTCGTTGATGTTCGCTCCGCCGACGATTGTTCCCTCGGTGAGTTCACACACCAAGAGCTTGCAGTGCGCCGGACTGCGTCTGGCATCGAGGAGTCGTGCAAACCAATCCGGTCCCCACATCGTCATGCCCTTCGGCGGTTTCGGATCCCACGCCTTCAATCGCTTCAACGAGCGCTTCCGAAGAGCGACGATTTCGTCGGAGTCGCTGGGGACCGGGAATCGGAGGAACACACGTTCGCCGGTACGTACTGCCAGCGATAGTTTGCGGGCCCGTTCAGTCATCGAGTTCCGTTTCGGGCAGGAGCGCCGCTGGTGAGGAGCGAAAAGGCGGCGAAGAACGCAAGCGAGAACGCGATGCAGGCCACCCAGTGTCCAACCGCGGCGCCGTCGGCGAGCGTACGTCCGCTGCCGATGCCGCCGAGAACCACAGCCCCGCCGATCATCGCGATGCCGAGCGATCCGGCGACCTGGCGGAGCGTGCCGAGCAGTCCGGAGGCCTGACCTCGGCGTTGGGGACCGACGCGGGAGAGGGCGTCGGTATTGGTGGGACTCATCGTGAAACCCATGCCGATGCCGAAGATCACCATGCCCAAAGCGATGGGGAGATAGCTTCGACTCGGAACTGTGAAGGCTTGGATTGCAAGCCCGATTGCCGCGAGCGCAGTGCCGATGAGGACCGGTCGCCGTGCTCCGACTTTGTCGTACATGCGACCGGCGACGTGCACGACCAGCAGCGTGGGCAGCAGCATGGGAAGGAGCGCGGTGCCGGCCCGTCGGGCGTCGTACCCGAGCTCGCTCTGGAAGTACTGACTCATGAAAATGACTTGGCCGGTCATGGCGAACTGGGCACAAAAGAGAACGCACGCGTTGCCAAGAAAGCCGCGGTCTTGAAAGAGTCGCACGTTGAGCAGCGGTCGCTCGCGATGCCACTCGGTCAGTACGAAGGCGACGACCAGTGCGAATCCAGCGCAGAGCGGCACGAGCACCGCGGGCGTCCGCCAGCCCCACTCGACGCCTTGCTGCACGCCGAAGACGAACGCGGGCAGGCCCAGAAGATACAGCGTTGCGCCTGCAGGATCGATCCGCATTGGCGTGCGCGGGCCGGCGTCGGGCTTGGCAATGAAAGTCATCACCAGAGCGAAGAGGGCGATCGGGATGTTGAGAAAGAAGCACGCCCGCCACGACCAGAGGTCGGTCAGCAGTCCCCCGACCATTGGTCCGAGGGTCAGAAACAGCATCGGTATGCCGACATAGACACCCATCGCCTTGCCACGTTCGCCAGGCGCAAAGCTGCTGATCACAATCGTCGAACTCGACGGCTGCATCAACGCGGCGCCGATCCCCTGAAAGACCCGCCCTGCAAGGAAGAGTCCCGGCTCGTGAGCGATACCGCAGACCACACTTGCGGCGGTGAAGAGGAGCATGCCCGCCACGAAGCAGCGGACCCTCCCAATCGAATCGGCCAGCCTTCCTCCGAGCGCGACCAGCGAAGCGATCGTGAGGGTGTAGGCGTTCATGACCCAGTGTTCGCCTGCCGGTCCCATGCCGAGCGATGCGCTCAGGCTCGGGAGGGCCACGGCGACCACGGTCACGTCGAGCATGATCATCGACAGCGAGCCAGTCATCGCCAGCAGCACCAGCCACCGATGAGGATGTGGTGAGTCTGCGGTGGAGTCGATCGACGTCATGAAGAGGCCATGCTACCGAACACCCGCCCCGGACGTGCCGAGTACACTCGCTGCACCATGGCATCGACGATTCAGCTCCTGTTGACTTCCACCCTGTGTGTCGGTTCGCTGGTTGCGTGCGCGAGCACCGATTCCACACCGAAGGCGCCATCGAGCCCGTCTTCAGGCCCGTCGTCAATCCCGTCTTCAAATGGGGTCAATCAGGCCCCCGCGCCCGTCTCGATCCTCGGTCAGTGGCGAGTGACGAGCATCAAGACGGTGGTCGAAGAGATTCCGGCACCGAAGGGCGAGGCGGTCGTGATCGAGTTCGCACCACGCAACGCCAAGGGTGAGTGGCTTGTCGCCGGAAACGGCGGCGTGAATCGCTTCGGCGGTTCGTACGGTTTCACGCCGGGCGAAGGAGCCGTCGGTTCTTTGAACTTCGGACCGCTCCTGTCCACGATGATGGCCGGCGCGTCGGATCGCATGGCGTTTGAGGCGGCGCTCCTTGCCGCGTTGGCCGCTTCGCGCACCGTCACGGTTGAACCCAAGACCTTGGTGATCGACGCTGGCGACGCCCGCGTGACGATGATCCGCTGACTCGACCGAAGTGCGGAAACTCGACCACCCGATGGGTGATCACACTCCCTTGTGCTTCGATGCGCGGTAGCTCTCGCGCACAGCCGGCGGGGTAGCGTCGCGCGGAGTCGGCTTCAGGCCCTTGTCCTGCACCGCCGCGCGGAAGACTTCAAACGTCGTTTCACGCAGCATTGACTTCACAGATGTCTGCAGTTGGACGAGTCGGTCGTGGAGGGCGCACGGATCACCGACACCGCACACGCCGCCGCCGAAGGGGCAATGCGGACTCGTGTCGTCGCGCTCGAAGAGAACGTACACATCCTGCATCGCGATCTGGTCGGGACGCCGTGCCAGTGCGTAGCCGCCGCCAGGACCAGGTGATCCCTTCACGAGCCCGGCCTGCGACAGGACGGTGAGGAGTTTCGCGACCATC
>JBBQCR010000154.1:0-7613 GCA_038318935.1 Phycisphaerales bacterium | reverse complement strand
AGTAGGCGTCCGCGATGAGCTGACTGCGGGTCTCCTTCATCAACGCGCCGCCGAAACGCTTTTCCAGCAAATGCTTCGGAGCCTTGCCCTTACGGAATCCGGGGAGGGCCGTCTCCAACTGCAGCGTGCCGAAGCTCGTCTCGATGCGGTCGTTCACCGCGTCAGCAGGAATCGTGATGGTGAGCCGCCGAGTCGTCGGGCTGGTCTCCTCGACGGTGACGGTGTTGGGGGTGAGCTCGGTCGCGGTGCTGGTGGCCATGGTGGAAATCGGAATGAGGGGCGAAAGGGGGATGAGTATAGCGACTGTCGATGCCGGACGGATTGGCCGGCGATCGCGACCTTGCTCGGAGGAGATTCGGCAGACGCGGCCTCGCCGTCGACTCGCTGGCCGTTCTCCCGAGGATTTCTCGTTGAAGCCGGGTTGGGGTCAACCTGGAGGAGGTCCCCGTCGGTGGTCAACGAAGGAGCAGCATTTCCGCGTAGGTCGGCAACGGCCAGAGATCGTCGGGCATGTTCCGTTCGAGGTCGTCGCAGACCGCTCGGCACTTCTGCATCGCCGGGAAGACCTCGTCACGAATCTGCCGCATGTGCTTCTCGGCGTCTTCGATGTGCTTGGCCTCCGCCTTGTCGACCGCGGTAATGCTGTGCCGCAGTTCGGCAACCCGCTGGACGTGCTCCCGGAGCGCGGCATCGGAGTCCGGGCATTCGACCCCAGCCGCCTGCGCCCCGGTTACGGCATCCGCCAGTTCCGCCTGCGAGCGGATCGCCGCCGGCAGAATCTGGGTTCGAACCATCGTGGACAGCGTTCGAGCTTCGATTCGCATGACCTTGATGTACTGCTCCACCAGAATCTCGTAGCGGGCCTTCAGTTCGCGGCTTGAGAAGACGGCGTATTTGGCGAAGAGGTCGGTGGCCTTCTTGCTCTTGAGGCAGGGCAGGGCGTCGGCGGTCGACGGCAAGTTCGGCAAGCCACGCTTGGCCGCCTCGTCGTGCCATTCCTTGGAGTAGCCGTTGCCGTCGAAGCAGACCCGTCGATGCTTCTTGACCGTCTCCTGGAGAACGGACTTCACCGCGGATTCAAGCTTCGCCGCCGTGGCGTTCTTGCCCGCCTTCTTCTCCAGCGCCGTTGCCATCACATCGAGACTCTCAGCGATGATCGTGTTCAGCACTGTCTCCGGCCAGGCCACTGACTGCGAGCTGCCAACGGCCCGGAACTCGAACTTGTTGCCCGTGAACGCAAAGGGCGAGGTTCGGTTGCGATCGCTGGTGTGCCGCGGAATCTGCGGCAGCGTGGTGGCGCCGAGATCGAGCGCCGAACCGTTCTTGGTTCGCTTGGTCTCGCCGGTCTCGATCTGGTCAAGGATGTCAGCGAGCATGTCGCCGAGATAGATCGACATGATCGCGGGCGGAGCTTCGTTGGCACCGAGACGGTGATCGTTGTGGGCGCTGGCGATCGATGCACGCAGCAGATCCGAATGTTGATCGATAGCCCGAATCACACTGCAGAGGAACACCAGGAACTGCATGTTGGTGTGGGTGTCCTCGCGCGGATCGAGAAGATTGTGGCCGGTGTCGGTGGCCAGCGACCAGTTGTTGTGCTTGCCGCTCCCATTCACCCCTTGGAACGGCTTCTCGTGCATCAGGCATTCGAAGCCGTGTTTGGGGGCGATCGTCCGGAGGACGTGCATCGTCACCATCTGATGATCGCTCGCGACGTTGGCAGCTTCGAAGGTCGGGGCGAGTTCGTACTGGCCGGGAGCGACTTCGTTGTGACGGGTCTTGACCGGGACGCCGAGTTCGAAGAGTCGCGTCTCGACGTCGGTCATGAACGCGAGTACGCGCTCGGCGATCGATCCAAAATAATGATCTTCAAGCTGCTGGCCCTTGGGCGCCGCAGCGCCGACCAGCGTTCGACCGCAGATCGAGAGATCTAGCCGCTGCTGGACCAGCTCGCGATCAACCAGGAAATACTCCTGCTCGCAGCCGAGCGTGGTCATGACGTGATTCACGCCCGCGTCGGAGCCGAAGACCTTGAGGATGCGCATCGCCTGCTTGGACACCGCCTGAATCGAACGGAGTAGCGGCGTCTTCTTGTCGAGCGCCTCGCCGGTCCAACTCACAAACGCGGTCGGAATGCAGAGCGTGCAGTGTTCGCCGGTCCGCAGCAGAAACGCCGGACTCGTGCAATCCCACGCGGTGTAGCCGCGGGCCTCGTAGGTATCGCGAATGCCACCAGACGGAAAGCTCGACGCATCGGGCTCGCCCTGCACCAGTTGGTTGCCGCTGAACTTCTCGATCGCGCTGCCGTCGCCCGAAACGGAAAGGAACGCGTCGTGCTTCTCGGCCGTGGTGCCGGTGAGCGGCTGGAACCAGTGGCAGTAGTGAGTCGCGCCGTGCTCGATCGCCCAGTCCTTCATCGCTCCCGCGACGGTGTTGGCGATCGCCGGATCAAGGCGCGTGCCGCGCTTGATCGTCTGCTGAAGATTCATGTAGACGTCCGGCGGAAGACGCTTCAGCATCACGTCGCCGGAGAACGTGAGCACTCCGAAGGTGTCGGAAGCGCGATACGGCGTCTTGGTGATGTCCATGGAGGTGTCGCTCCCTGAGGTGCTGCGGCGGGACATGGAGGAAGCCCTGTGAGGAGGGTGCGGGTGAGCGATGACTGATCCCGGCGGCCATCCCGAACGGAGTTCGGGTCGCCCGAGATCAAGCCGAGAATCATCGGCCAAAACGACTTCCACCGCAAGGAGCGTTTCCGCTCGGTGGAGCGCCCAAACCCAGCGCCCAAAGGCGAGGCGCACAACCGAGACGAGCACCTCGACTCCGACACTCAACTGATGATGCTGCGGCGGCGGGTCACGTAATCCCAGACCACAAAGCGGTCGAGATCCTTGCCGCCCGTGAACAGCACCCGGCCGCCGGTCGTCTCGGCCATACGGTGGGCGAAGCGGACGTCCTCTTCGCTCTGGCTCCAGCTTGGAAGCAGCATGATGTTGAGGGTCACGCCGTCGCGTCGACAGGCGTTGGCTTCACGCATCGTCGCTTCCTCGGTGCGCGGGTCGGGGGGATAGAGAAGGTACAGATCCTGCCCCTCGAAGTGAGCGGTCGGCAATCCGTCGGTCAGAAGGATGATCTGCCGGTTGGGAGTGTCGCGAGACGCCAGAAGCTGCCGCGCCAGTTGCAGGGCCCGCTGAATGTTCGTGAAGTGCAGGGGCAGATCCATCTCGGTGATGGTGGGATCGGACATGTCCGCGCGAAGCCGCACCACCGGCTCAAAGATCGACACCGGCTTGGGCATCAGTTCGGGAATCTCCCCGATCGGTCGCCGCTTGGCGACGGTGTACATCTCGATGAACTCCAGATGATCGCCGGGATACTCGCGACGAATCAGCCCGTCGAGCGCCAGTGCCATCTTCTTCACCGCGATGTACTGCCCGCCGTGACGCATCGATCCCGACATGTCGAGGATCACCGCGGTCGCGCACTTGGGCGTGTTGCGAGTCCGGTGAATCTCCATGTCCTCGCTGCGGAAGCGCACTCGTTCGGCGCTTGCCCCGCCCTCGCGGGCTGTGCGCAGCAAAGCGTTGATCATCGTTTGTGGTAAGTCGAGATTGGCGGGCGAATCGCCGAACTCATAGGCGCGTGTTGAGGGCAGTTCGACCGCCCCGTCGCCCAAGACGCGACCCTGATGCCGCCCGCTCCGCGATGCCTGCAGATCGCCAAAGATCTTCTCGAGAAGCCGCGATTGATAAAGCCGCATTGCTTTCGGAGTGAGTTGCAGACCCTCGGGAGTCTCCGCGAGGCCCTGTTCCTCGGCGAGTCGTCGCAGAAGTTCGTTCACCTGGCGCTGCAGTCCGCGCACCCCTTCGACGTCGCCCGGCTCGGCGAATCGCGAGAGCGCGTCCAGGTCGATGATCGCGGGCTTCGCGTTCTTACGAGCTTCTCGCAGTTGCTTGAGCAACCGTTCGATGGTGTCGAGCTCTTCCTTCACTTCGACCGCCCGCTCCGGTGTCAGCGGCTCGCGGCCGGTGAAGGTCCACTTGGAGGCGAGTTGCTCGACTTCGTAACGCACCCCAAGTTCCTGCACCAGACGAAGAATGCCGTTAGAGAACGGCGAACCTTCCGCGGTGCGCTGCCAGAGCCGTTCGAGGGCAGGAATGTTCTCGTCACGCAGCGCTGCGTGGAACTGCTTCAGGAGCTCCTTCGGCGGCTCGAGCGTCGCCGCCCGATCGCGCACGATGCGCTCAGCGATCTGTCGCACCCGCGAGGTCTCGTAGGTCTCGAGGATCTTTCGCTTGCGCTCCTCGAGCATCGCAATCAGTGCGTCGAGGCTCGGCCCGAGTCCCTTGATCTGCGAGGGATCAAGTCGAATCGCGTTGGCAAGCTCCTCGGGCGTGAAGCTGCGAGGACGACCATAGGCCATGAGATGGTCCATGGCCCCCGAGACGAGGTCGGGTGAGGCCGCGTTGGGCGACCCGAACTTGACAGGGTCGTACCCGAGATAGGAGTGGGTCACTGCCATGAGTGCATCGACTGCCTTCTTCGTTGGTTCGCCAGCTCTGGCCTACTGCCACGCGATCACTTCTGGCCGCCGTCGATCGAACCCTTGACCGTGTAGGTAGTCACGCCGCGCTTCTCAGTGCGCGAGATGCGATCGGTCGCCCACAACCCCGCAAGGACGAATTCAACACAACTCGCCCGGACCGCTGCGTTGTCCGCCGCATTCACTTCAAACGCCTTGGTCCAGACAGGCGGCACGCGCTGCACACGCTCCGCGTAGGTCGCCGAAGGAACAAGATCGCCGACGTCGATCTTGGCGCCCTTCGCGAAGATCCCGGCAATCTCCTCCAACCCGTGCTTGTCGACGTACTCTTCGAAGACCACCCGAATCGCGTCCGCGATGATCGCCTCAAGCACCTGGCTCTCGCCCATCTGGTGCGTGCCCATGAGATCCAGTTCGAGCTTGCCCGCCGCCGAAGCCCGCAGGTGCGCGAGATCGCTGATGCGAGGCACCGCGGGGCGCTCGTTGAGTCGGATTCCGCGGACGCGGGCGCTGGCGACCATGGTGCGATAGTTGGCGGCGCTGAAGCGGGCCGAGACTCCGGAAGCGTGATCGACGAACTTGCTCTTGCGAGCGGCGACCGCGATCTCCTCGATCACCTCTTCCATGAACGGCGGCACCAGCACCGGCCACGCCCCACCGAGATCAAGATCCGACTCCTGACGGGTGATGCGAATGCCGGTTTCACGATCCAGCGGATAGTGGGTCTGCGCAGTTGAACCGATGCGATCTTTGAGCTGCGCGATCACCTTGCCCGAACGGTTGTAGGTGCTCGGGTTGGCGCTGAACAGGACACAGACGTCCAGATCAAAGCGAATCGGATAGCCGCGGATCTGCACGTCGCGCTCTTCGAGGATATTGAAGAGGCCGACCTGCACCTGCTCGTCGAGGTCGGGCAACTCGTTCATCGCGAAGATGCCTCGATGCATGCGCGGGATGAGTCCGAAGTGCAGGGCATCTTCGGCACCCATGCTGGTGCCGGACGCGAGCTTCGACGGATCGATCTCGCCGATCACGTCGGCGAACTTGGTTCCGGGCGCGAGACGCTCTGCGTACCGCTCATCGCGATGCCACCAGGCAATCGGGATCGCATCGGGAGGCGTTGTGGCGATCGCCGCCTTTCCGGCGGAGGTGATGGGCTTGAACGGATCCTCGTGCACCGGACAACCAGGAAGATCGATGTAGGGAATCCATTCGTCGAGAAATCGCGGAAGCGCCCGCATCAGGCGACTCTTCCCCTGGCCTTTTTCGCCGAGAAAGAGAATGTCGTGTCCGGCAAGCACCGCGTGCACAAGATCAGGAATCACCGTGTGGTCGTAGCCGACGATGCCCGGAAAGAGCTGCTCGTTGCGTTCGAGCGCGGCGGTGAGATTCTCGCGCAGTTCGTCCTTCACCGACCGGGAGCGCCACCCGGAAGCGACGAGTTCTGACAAAGTTCGGGGGCGGGCGCGGACGCTCGGAGCGGCTGAGGACGTGGTCATTGCGGCCACTGTAGGCCGCCAGCGCGGAGACGGCGGGACTAGTGCGGGTGAAACGGAGGCCGATGAAGGCGAGCTTGCTGCAGCCGCGTCCGTCCCGCGACCGATGGTAGAAGAGATCCTCCGCCACTTCGGTGGAGTGCTTTGCCCGCTCGATGCTCCTCGCACCAGCCCATTCATTCACGCAGCAAGCCCGGCTGGCCATCACCCTGGCGTGGATCGCTGGCTACACCAACATCCTGACCTTCCGAGCCTGCCAACATGTCACCTCGCACGTGTCGGGAACGACCTCTGATCTGGGGTTGCGATTGGTGCACGGCGAATGGGGACTCGCTGGCTTCGCTGTCTTTCTGCTGGCGACATTCTTCGCTGGAGCCGTCCTCTCGGGGATCGCAACCGAGCTCGGCAGACGGCGAGGCTGGGAGTCGATCTATGTCCTGCCGATGGCGATCGAGGCGATGCTCCTGGCATCCCTGGCGATCGGCATCGAGCTGAACTTCCAACAACTTCCGATTCCCTTCGGAGCCTCCGCGCTCTTCTGGCTGACGGGCACCGCCTCGATGGCGATGGGACTTCAGAACGCGACCATCACCCGCATCTCCAGTGGAGTCGTCCGCACCACGCACGTGACGGGCGTTCTCACCGATCTCGGGCTGGAAGCGGTGCAGTTCGTCGAGTGGCTGTACGACAAGCGCCGCGATGTGCCACCGGGTTCGGCTCGGAGCTTTCTCCGCAGCGCCCACACGCATCCCACATCGAGGCGTTTAGCGCTCCTCCTCTCGATCCTCGGATCGTTTGCCCTCGGGGCTGCGCTGGGAACCATTGCCTACGACGAGATCACACGCTGGGCGATGTTCCCGCCGGTGTTCTTCCTGCTGTGGATCATCTCCACCGACATTCGCCAACCGATTGCCGAAATCGAACCTTCGGATCTGGTCGGCACGTCGGGACTCGGATTGCCGGAGGCGCTCGCGGTCTATCACCTTCGCCGCGATAGCGCGCGGGCGGGCTCGATCCATCGATTACCGAATCTGCTTCGATGGGTCGATGCACTTCCGCCGGCCACGCGAGTGGTGATCCTTGATCTCGTTGACGTGACCCAACTCGACGACAACGCCGCGGTGGAACTTCGCGCTGCGATCAACCGACTGCATAGTCGCAGGCAGCATTTGCTGCTCGCCGGCATCGACCATTCGCAGTACGAACAACTCCGTCGCGGCGGAGCGGCCGACCTGCTCCATCCTTCGAACGTCTGCTCGGATCTGGAACTGGCGATCGCTCGCGGCGTGAACCTCGTCGAGGACCTTGCGGCGATGACCTCGGCCGCGCCCCGCTGAGCACTACAACTTCTTCGCATCCTCAAAGAACGACGTCGTGCGCGTGATCGACGGCGTCTTGACTCGCTCGGCACCGCGCAGCCATCCCTTGCGATGGAAGTACACCAGCAGCACCAGCGCGAATGCGCCCATGAAGGCGAGCGCCCAACCGTATCCGTAGCGCCATTCGAGTTCGGGCATGTGCTTGAAGTTCATTCCGTACACGCCGGCAATGAACGACAGGGGAATGAAGATGGT
>JBBQCR010000153.1:0-7618 GCA_038318935.1 Phycisphaerales bacterium | reverse complement strand
GGTGGCTTCTGGCAAGGAGTTGCGCTGGTTTCGACCCGACGGTGTACCCGCAGCGGTACATCGAGGGTCGAAACCAAGCAACGACGCCGCTAGAAGCCGCATCCGCGCGTCCGCAGCAGAAGGGAAGGGGCGCTGTAGTGTTAGTCGGCCTTCCCGCCACTGGATTCTCGACCCGCCGGCGATGCTGACACGGCACCGGAGGGACCGACCGGCGCTCGCGGCGCGGTCACCTCATCGGTGACCCGAATCTCGACTCGCGCGTTCTTGGCGTCTGCGTCCTCTTGTCCCGGGAACGCTTCGGCGCGTTCGTTGTCGCCGGAGGACAGTAGTCGCAGGCGCGACCATTCGATGCCCGACGCGTTGAGAGCCCGTGCGGTCGCCAACGCCCGATCGAAGCCGATCTGCGCCGCCTCTTCAGGCTTCTTGTAGGCCTCTGCGACCGAGGCGTGTCCGCGCAGTTCGATGACCGAGTTGCGGCCACGCTGCTTCTTGGCGAACTCCGTGATCGTCGCCGCCGCGGCTTCGTCGACCGAGGTTGATCGCAGCGTGAAGGTGATCATCGTTCCCTTGCCGAAGGTCTTGGTGTCGCGAACGCTCTTGACGTTCCTGTCCTGGCCCTTCGCTCCATCGTCACGACTCTCGCCCGCTCCCTGCTGTTCCTGCAAGCGCTGAATGAGTCGCTGATCGTCGGGGTTCTCGGGATCGAGGTTGTCGATCGTGTGAAAGGCCTTGCGGACCGAGATCGCGAAGTCGACAAAGTCAGGCTCGTTGGCGACGCCGTCCGACTGCTCGCCACCGCCGCCAGCGTTGCCGCCCTTGGGCTGAACGTTCAGCGCGAACATGATGACGAAGAACCCCATCATGAGCATGACCATGTCGGCGAAGGAGATGAGCCACTCGGGTGCGCCTTCGTGCTCTTCGCCACCATGACCGCCACCACCATGACCGCCGCCGTGGCTGCCATGCTTCTTCTTGTGGCCGTCGTCGTGCTTGTCGCCGTGGTCAGCCATGAGGAGTTACCCGGTGGTCGCTTGAACGCATTCGTGCATTCACGCGGCTCGCAGACCAACCCGAATCGTCTGAGGGATAAAGGCCAGCATCTTGTCTTGTGTAGCGCGGGGATTGTCGCCAGCCTGAATGCTGAGGATTCCCTGCAGCATCATTTCCTTGGACAGGATCTCCTGACCAGAGCGCAGCGCCAGCTTGTCGCCGATCGGCCCCGCCATCGCGTTGGCGAGCACGGTGCCGTACATGGTCGCGACGACGGCGACCGCGAGCATGTGTCCGAGCGTTTCGATGTCACCACCGAGGCTTCCGAACATACCGATCTGACCAATCAGCGTCGCGACGAGGCCGTAGCCCGGGCCGTAGAGCTTGATGAGATCGAAGAACTTCTTGCCCGCCTTGTGTCGCTCCTGCATGGCCATGACTTCCAGACGCAGCGTCGATTCGATCGTCGCTTCGTCCGTGCCGTCGACCGCCATCTTCAGTCCCTGTACGAGAAACGGATCGTTGATCTTCTCGACTTCGTTCTCCAGGGCGAGAATGCCGTCGCGACGAGCCTTGTCCGAGAGCATGCTCATCAGCTTGACTGTCTCGATCGGGGTCATGCTCTTCTCGAACATGAATCGCTTGATGTAGCCCGGTATGGACTTGATGCTCTCCATCGGCAAGGCCATGAAGATGACGCTGGCGGTTCCGCCGAACACCATCACCATGCCCTTCTCGGAGTAGAAAATCTCCCAGTGGCCGTGAGAGGCGCGGTAGCCGACCCAAAGACAGGCCGCGACACCAAGGATGCAACCGATCAAACTCGCCTTGTCCATCTCACTGCCTCCGGTCCGACCTTCGCGGTGGAAGGAAGGACCAACAGAAGGGCGCTCCAGCGCACAAGCTGGAAACCGCCATGGAATCCATCGATCGATCCATCGGCATAGACCGGGTCCGTCTGAAGGACGCGGGCGAGTAATGACGCGTCTCCACCTTGGGGGGCCGGTCACAATCGCGCCTTCCGCGAGGGCTGGTCGGTCTGTGTGGGTTGCGCGGGTCGCATGCTCTGTACGATGCGCCCCCGCCTGGGCTATCGTGGCGGTTCCCGGACCCGCCTCGCAACGACCGACCCGCCCGACCACCGCATGACCGACCGCCCGCTTGTCGTGATCACCGAAACGCTCGCTGAAGATGCCGCCACCTGGCTGGCCGAACGCTGCGAGGTGCTGCGAGCCCGTCCGTGCGATCCGACGTTCGTCGCGGCTGCGGAACGAATCGAAGGTCTCGTCGTTCGAACGTACACAACCGTCGACGAGACGCTCCTGCGCGGCCTCCCGCGCTTGCGGGTGGTGGGTCGCGGCGGCGTTGGCTTGGACAACATCGACGTCGAGGCCTGCCGAGCCCGCGGCATCGCCGTGGTCTCGACTCCCGACGCGAACACCCAGGCGGTCGTCGAATTCGTCCTCTGCTGTCTGTGCGATGCCCTCCGACCGCGCGCGACGCTTGAGCAAGCCCTTCCTCGCGACGAGTGGCATCAACTGCGCGATGAGGATCTCGTGGGACTCTGGCAAATGGACGAATTGACCCTCGGCATCCTCGGCCTTGGACGCATCGGGCGCCGAGTCGCCGAGGTCGCGCGAGCCATCGGGTTTGACGTCCTCTTTCACGATCTCAAGGGGATCCCGGACGAGAATCGCCATGGCGCCGAGCCGGTCGATCTGGAGACGCTCTTTCGGGAAAGCGACGTCCTCAGCGTGCACGTGGACGGTCGAGCGAGCAATCGCCATCTCGTCAACGCTCGACTGCTCAGTCTGCTCAAGCACGACGCGATCCTGCTGAACACCAGTCGCGGGTTCATCGTCGAGCACAACGACCTTGCGGTCTGGCTGCGACGAAATCCCGCAGCGATGGCGCTGCTGGACGTTCACGACCCGGAGCCGATTCCGCCGGAGAATCCGCTACTGGATCTCGACAACGCCTACCTCACGCCGCACCTCGCGTCGCGAACCCTGACCGCCATGGACAACATGAGCTGGGTGGTCAAGGACGTCGTCGCCGTGCTCGAGGGGCGTCCGCCGCACTGGCCGGCGTGAACGGGGGAGAAGTCCAAGCACATCGCGACGCTGTGACGGAGGATCGAACGAGCCCCGAGTCCCGACCGCATCTGTTACCCTCTTCGCGCCATGTTCGACATCGAATACGTTCACGCTCGTCAGGTCCTCGATTCCCGCGGCAATCCCACGCTTGAATGCGAAGTCATGCTCTCGGGCGGAGCGAGCGGTCGGGCGGCGGTCCCCAGCGGCGCCAGCACCGGCGAGCGCGAAGCGGCGGAGCTTCGCGATGGTGATCGAAAGCGCTGGGGCGGCAAGGGCGTCGGCAAGGCGGTCGCCAACGTCAATGACAAGATCGGTCCCGAACTCTTCGGAACGGACGCTCGCGATCAGACGCTGATCGATCGGACGATGGTGAGTCTCGACGGCAGCCCGAACAAGTCGAAGCTCGGCGCCAACGCAACGCTTGGCGTTTCGCTGGCGGTCGCCCATGCGGCCGCCTCGGCGACCGACCAACCGCTCTATCGCTATCTCGGTGGCGTTGCCGCCCGGCGCATGCCGGCTCCGATGCTGAACATCCTCAACGGCGGCAAGCACGCGTCGAACACCGTCGACTTCCAGGAGTTCATGATCCAGCCGACGGGTTTCGACAATTTCCCCGACGCCATGCGGGCTGGGGTTGAGATCTACCACACCCTGAAGACGCTACTGCACGACAAGCACCTCTCGACCGCCGTTGGTGACGAGGGTGGATTCGCCCCGGACCTCAAGACCAACGAGCAGGCCTGTGAACTGATCGCGACCGCCGTCGAGAAGGCCGGATACGACCTGGGGCGTCAAATCACCTTCGCCCTCGATCCAGCGATGAGCGAACTGGCGAACGAGGCGAAGGCGGTCAAGAAGAAGGGCTACCGCTATTTCAAGAGCGATCCCAAGCGAATCGTCTCCAGCGACGACATGATCGCCCTCTGGGAGAAGTGGTGCGCCAAGTGGCCGATCCGTTCCATCGAAGACGGTCTCGCCGAAGACGATTGGAATGGTTGGAAGAAACTCACCGAAGCACTGGGAGCCCGCGTGCAACTGGTCGGCGACGATCTCTTCTGCACCAACGCGAAGATCCTCGCGCAGGGCATCGCCAAGGGCTGTGCCAACGCGGTCCTCGTCAAGGTCAACCAGATCGGCACGCTCACCGAGACGATCGAGACGGTCAGCCTCGCCCACCGTTCGGGCTATCGAACGATCATGAGCCACCGTTCGGGCGAGACCGAGGACGCCACGATCGCCGATCTCGCTGTGGCACTCAATTGCGGACAGATCAAGACAGGCGCGCCGTGCCGAAGCGACCGCACCGCCAAGTACAACCAACTCCTCCGCATCGCCGAAGAGTTGGGTGATGGCGCGACCTACGGGGTCTGACGCGGCGATCGCCCGTATTGGCGGATCAATGCTCCAATGCGCGGCAAGGTTCTGTCGCGAAGCAGTGCGCTCGGCTATGGTGGGTGAAGTCTAGTGGTTGGGGGCAGGACAATTCGAAAGGTGGTATCGCCTCATGGTGTGCGAGCGTGACAGCCGACCTCGGGTGCTCCTCATCGACGACCATCGCATGGTCCGCGACGCGATCGCTGCGCTCCTCGAAAGTTCGGGCATCGTTCAGGTGGTCGGACGGTTGGACACGGCGGATGACGCGATCATCGAGGTGCAACGACTCCATCCGCGACTGGTGCTGATGGACGTGGAGATGCCCGGACGATCGGCCTTCGACGTCGCGCGAGCCCTGCTCGCGTTGCGCCCGCCGCCACTGGTTGCGTTCCTGACCGCCCACGAGCATCCGAGCTATCACGACGAGGCCCGACGCATCGGTGCCTCTGCCTTTCTGCACAAGACATCGTCGCCCGAATCCCTCATCAGCGCGATCAGTCATGTCCTGATCGGCGAGTGGGTCTTCGAACGCAGCATGGAGCCGCAGAGCAAACGCCTCTCGCTCACGCCGCGCGAACTGGAAGTGCTGACCTACATCGGCCATGGGCTCAACACCAAGGAGATGGCCTCGACGATGTGCCTGAGCCCGCGCACCGTGGAGCGCCACGTCGAGCGCCTGATGGAACGAGTCGGTGTGCACGATCGCCTGAAGCTTGCGCTATTGGCCATGAACGAAGGCCTCGTGAGCAGTCCCGCAGCGACAGATGCCCGGCAGGTGGGCGCCTGAGATTCCAGGAAGAGTGGCATTCCAGCCCGGGTCAGCACCCGACGACGGGCGATGCGAGCACCGCCCGTACCGCGTCGGCGAGCGCCGTCATGCTGAACGGCTTCTGAAGGTGGCTGATCGCGGATCGTTCCGCATCGGATCGGCTCGCCGCATCATCGGAATAGCCGCTCATCAGGAGTACGGCCATCGACGAGTCGATACGCCGCATCCGCTCGGCCAGCTCGTGACCACTGAGCCCGGGCATCACGACGTCACTCACCATTGCTTGCCAGCGAGCGCCGTTGTAAGCGAGCGTGAGCGCGGCGCGCCCGTCCTCGGCTTGCGTGACCTCGTATCCGAGCGACGACAGCATGCCCGCGACGACCTCACGCACCCGCGCATCGTCCTCAACGAGGAGCACTCGTTCACTCCCGCGTCGCAGCACGTCGCGTGCATGCACCTCGGTGGCAGCGGCCTGCTCGACGTCGGGCAGATAGACAGTAAACCGGGTTCCGCTTCCCAGCGTCGTCTCGACATCGATCGAGCCCTCGGCCTGGCTCACCATGCCGTACACCGTCGCCAGATCGAGGCCGGTCCCGCGATCGGGCCCTTTGGTGGTGAAGAAGGGTTCGAACAGCCGCTCGCTGATCTCCTTGGTCATGCCGCTGCCGGTATCGATCACCGAAATGGTGATGTAACGCCCCGGCGAAATCGTCGTTCGCGGCGTCACGATGGCATGCACGAGCGCCACCGACCGGGTTTCGACGGTGATCGAACCTCCGCCTGGCATCGCGTCGCGGGCATTGAGGACGAGGTTCGTCACCACGCGCTCCAACATGCCCGTCCCCCACCTCACCGAACCGACCGCTGGATCGAGCGAGGTCACGAGCGCGATGTTCTCGCTCAGCAATCTCCGCAGCAGGCGATCAAGGTCGCGTACCGCGGCATTCACCTCGACACGGACCGGAGCCATGAACTCGTTGCGGCTGAAGAGCAGCAATTGCCGCGTGATGGCGGTCCCACGCTCGCCGCATTCGCGGATCGCTTCGGCGGCCTCGCGGGCTGACGGCGACAGATGATCTTCGCGGACCAACTGTTGGGCGTAGGCGTTGATCACAAACAGCAGGTTGTTGAAATCGTGGGAGACGCCGCCGGCGAGTTGGCCCAGCGCTTCCAACCTCTGCGTCCGGCGAATCCGCTCTTCGAGCCGCCGCGGCTCGGTGACGTCTGTGCAGTTGACGGCGATGTGCGTCGTGCGCCCTGCGTCGTCGCGGATCGGTTCGAAGTCAAGGTGGCACGAGAACCGCGATCCGTCCTTCCGCATCGCCAGCAGTTCAAGTTCCACATTCCTGTCCGCTTGGAGTCCCGCGACGATCCGCTCGGTGAGTACCGCATCGCCGCCGAGTGTTTCGGTCAGCGTACATCCGGACGACTCCTTCGCGGAACGGCCGGTGATCGCAGCAAAGGCGATGTTGGCGAAGATGATCGGCCGCGCCGGATGTCTCGCGTCCAGGAGCGCGACCCCCTGCCGCGTGGCCTCAACAGAACGAAGCAGCAGCCGTGCCATCTCCTCCACGCGACGGTGCTCGCGCCGAAGTTGCCGTCGTTCGAGTGCCTGGCGCACCGCGAGGCCCAAGCGCTCCAGACGATCCTTCAGCAGATAGTCTTCGGCACCGGCCCGCATCGCGCCGACCGCGAGCTCCTCTCCGATACTTCCAGAGACCACAATCACCGGCACGTCCGGCCGCTCTCGACGCACCAGTTCGATCGTCTCGAGCGCGTCGACGCCCGGAATCGAATAGTCGCACAGCAGCACGTCGATCGGCGTCCGCAAGGCCGCTTCGATCGCGTCCTGACGATCGACGCGCCGAAAAACCCCGGGCACACCGCTGCGAAGAAGCGTGTGCTCGATGAGGCGGGCATCGGCTTCACTGTCCTCGATGAGCAGGATCTGGAGCGGCAAAGCGGCCATCGAACCGAGATCGTCGCGGTGATCGTTCCTCGACAGAGCTTCAACCGGTTCACTGGTCATGGCGATGGTTGCGGGATCGTGAACAGGAACTCGGCACCGGTCGCCCCATCGGAGCGTGCCCAGACGCGCCCACCATGTCGATGGACGATGCGTTGCACGATGGCCAACCCAACGCCGCTGCCCTCGAACTCTTCGCCAGGATGGAGACGCTGAAACACCGAGAAGAGTTTGTGCGTCGAACGTGGGTCGAAGCCCACACCGTTGTCGCTGATTCGGTACGCGACGTGCCCTCGGGCCTCGGGGTCGACGGTTGTCGAGTCGACCACAATCCGCGCTGGAGTTCGGGGTCGCGTGTACTTGAACGCGTTGGTGAGGAGGTTCGACCAGACCTGCGCCAGCGCCGATGCATCGCCGACGCAA
>JBBQCR010000152.1:0-7694 GCA_038318935.1 Phycisphaerales bacterium | reverse complement strand
TCTCAGAGTCGACAAATATCTACGACCCGACGCGGACGTTGCTCGCTGCGTATGCAACGCTGGTACGGCAATGGTCCGAAGCGTTCACGATTGGCGCAGCCAATGCTCGTGCGGGGCACCTCGTGAGCGGCGCGGGTGAGTTGTGGCGGTTGCTCCGCGCTCATCATGCCCGTCAAGGTGTGAGCGCTTTGGCAGATTGAACCTCAGCGACCGGCGAGCACAAATGAGATCGGCGCTCGGAACATCTTGACGACATCCGCGCGCCGAATCAGCACCACCCCGATGCTCGCGGCAAGTACGACGATCCCGAGCCCGAAAAGCAACCCTCCATCACCTTTTACTTCGATCCCGAGCGGTCCCAGGTGGGCTCCGATCGCACCGATCATGATGCCGATTGCCATGGCCGCACCTGCGACGGCCATGCGGGGCCACAGGAGAAGCACCACGGCGATCAGCTCCGACACAGCGGCGAGATAGCGACCCCACGGCTCCACCCCAAGCTTGGTGAAGATGTACACGGGTTCCACGGCCCCGCTGAACTTGAAGAAGAGTGTCTGGGCAAGGATCACCGCCGCGACGATCTGCAGCGCCCACGCAGCAATCTTGGCGTTCCGAGTGAGCACGCCGGTTTCGGGCTGAATCATCGCGTCGCTCCCGTCTTGGCGCCGTCCCGAATCGCGCGGAGCGCGGCGACGATGTCCGCCGGTTCCGCTCGCTTTCGATAGTCGATGTCAATGAACGCGTAGGTGATCGTGCCGCTTCGGTCGATGACGTAGGTTGCGGCGAGGGGCAACTGCGCTGCGTCCGCTCCGTTGAACTTGGTCAGGTCGAGCCGCCCCTTGAAGGAGGCGGCCACCGATTCAGGAAGGGTGTAGGCGACCCCAAAGCGATTGGCTACGGCGTTTCCAGGATCGGAGAGAACAGTGAATTGCAGAGTGTTCTTCTCGACCATGGAGATGGACGCGTCTGGTGTCTGTGGAGAGATCGCGACAAGCTGACCGCCAAGTTCCTTGATCGTGCCGAGTGCGTCCTGATACGCACGCAGTTGAATCGAGCAGAACGGGCACCATGTTCCGCGATACCACGTGAGCACCACTGGTCCTTCCGTGAGCATCGCGGCGAGGCTTCGCTTCACCCCTCCTGCGTCGGACAGTTCAAAGTTCGGCGCCTGGGCACCGACCTTGAGTGCTCGATCGAGGACCCCGGTGACTGCGATGTCCTTGATCCCCTGCTCGTAGGCCGCAAGCGCCTCCGGCGTCACTTTCTTCGCGAATTCTTCGCGCTTCTGATCGAGCGTTGCCTGCAGCGATGCCATGATCCGCGCTGATTCACCGCTCAGTCCCTTCCATCGTTCGTCGGCGGTCCCGGCTTCGGCCACCTGATCACCACTTGTCCATTTCGAACGCGTGTCGCCAAGCCAGCCCTTGTAGAAGAGGAAGAGCCTGCCGTCACGCACGATGAAGCTGGTCGGATCGACCGCGACCTTGTCACCCTCCCGCATCGCCCAGGAACACCATCCCCCGTGCGCAGGCTCGTAGCGATCGGGCTGGGCGAGGAATGCGTCTCGGTGAGCGGCAGATGCGAATCGGTACTTCGCGCCGCGATACTCCGTCTCGATCTTCGCATCGCCCTTCATCGCCTTTCCGCCCCCTTCGGGAAAGTACGCCACGGGATCGAACCCCTGGATCGCCAAGGCGCCCGCCTCGAGATTCCACATTGAAACGGCCCGGACTGCCGCCGACGACGCGGCGGAAGCGTTCGGAGCAGACGGCGATGGGGGACCCTGCGCAGGGACTGCCGCATGGAGAGGCGATGAGACGGCAACGCAGAGGGAGGCGACGAAAACGGCAGAGGAAGAAAGCGATAGAAACGCGGCAAGGTGCATGAGGACTCCTCGTGACGGGACACGCGGTCGGATGCCGGATGACTGCGGCGGTTACGGGCCGCCACACTTCGGATCGCGCCCCGACCGCGCCGTTGACGTCACCCGTACACTCGACCCGGCCGCCGCGGCGTCAGACCTCCTCAATTGCACTTTCGTTGGAATCCCCCGTGCCTACCGAATCTGGCATCAGTCTTGTTGCCCACGTCATCCAACTCTCGGTCGCACCTGTCTTCCTTCTCTCCGCGATCAGCGGCATGCTCGCTGTGATGACCAACCGGCTTTCGCGGGTGATCGATCGCGCTCGAACAGTGAAGAGTTCACTTTCGGCGGCATCCGTCGACACGAAGGCGGCGCACGCAGAGTTGGCGACGCTCGCTCGACGCGCGACTCTGGTAGGCCAATCGATCGCGCTGTGCACGATCACCGCCCTCCTGGTGTGTATGGTCATCGCGACACTGTTTTTCGCGGCGTTCTTCTCGTTTGACGCATCGCTGCCTATCGCAGTGTTTTTTGTCGCTGCGATGATCTCCTTCTTCTTCGGACTGCTGTGGTTCCTTCGCGAGATCTTTCTGGCGACGGCATCGCTGCGGCTTGAGGGGCTATACCAAAGACCCTCCGAGCCCATGGGGACCGCAGAGCACCGATGAGACTCGGCGTGCGCACTGCCGGACATAGCAGTTGGTTGATATGGTGGGCTCATGTCAATCTCGTGTCCTGCCGCGACTCGCGATCACTCTTCTCCCTTCAGCGCGGGCCGGGCACTCGCCTGGGCGCTCGTACTGGCGTCGGCATGCCCCGCGCTCGGACAAGTCGCGGAGATGCCCGCCGAGGCCGCGCCGATCGCGGCGAGCGAGTGGTGGACATGGAGCCAACTCACCGGTGACTGGTGGGGACTTCGGACCGATCTTGCGGCGAAGGGACTCACCTTTGGGGTCGAGTGGACTCAGATCACCCAGAGCATCGTCGATGGCGGCACGAATCGCGTCTGGGCCTATGGCGGTTCGCTCGATTATTCGATCACGCTGGATCTGGAGAAGGCCGAACTCGTGCCCGGCGGCTCCGTGAGTTTCCTCGCCGAGACACGATACGGATCGAGCGTGAACACCGACGCTGGCGTCTTCACGCCCGTCAACACCGATGGCTACTACCCGCTGACCGCGACGCCGAACGCCACAGTTCCCTTCACCATCACCGAACTCACCTACACCCAGAACATCGGCGAACAGTTCAGCGTGACATTCGGCAAGATGATTACGGTCGACGGCGATCCAACGGAGTTTGCGGGTGGCCGCGGCCGAACGCAGTTCTTCAACAGTAACTTCATTTATAACGCCGTCACGTCGCAGACTGGCCCGTACAGCACGCTTGGCGTGGCAGCGACCTGGCAACCCGTCGCTGAGTTCGGGCTTACCGGCATGATCTTCAACACCCTTGACTCGTCGACCACGACCGGATTTCAGAATCTCGGCGACGGAGTCACCGCGCTGCTTGAGGCCGACGTGCAATACCAACTCGGTATCCTGCCCGGCGGATTTAACGCCGGTGCGATGTACGCGTTCGACCAGTCCTTCCTTCAGATCAACGCGGGCACCCCCGACCTTTCCCCTGTGAGCGGATCGATTCCCACCGTCGACAACGCGTGGTCGATCTACGCGGGCGGTTGGCAGTATCTCTACACGCCTGCCGCTCCCGCAGACACGGTCGATCCCAGCGACGGTCGCGCCGATATCGAGGGCATCGGCGTCTTCACCCGTCTCGGCTACGCGGACCCCGACACCAATCCCGTTGCGTGGTCGGGAAGCGTGGGCGTCGGAGGACGCGGTCTCATTCCCGGTCGTTCCGGCGACAGCTACGGTCTCGCGTACTACTACATCGGTACGCGCTCACGTCCCCTCTTCCAGGCGCTGGGGCTGCAAGATGCAGGTCAAGGGTTCGAGGCGTACTACGACGTCGCGCTGACTCCTGCAACCCATCTCACTTTCAATGTCCAGGTCGTCGACGGTGGTTTCGCAAGCGCCGATGCAGCGACAATTCTTGGCGCGAGACTGAACATACAGTTCTGAGTCTGCGGCGCTATGGGGCCTGTTCGACGATGCCGGCCAGTCGCGGCTGCGGCGGCTCCCAGTCTCGCACTTCCCAGAGCAGGGCGCAGCACGTCGGGTCGCCGCTGAGAACGATGGGCTCGTAGAACCAATCGAAGAACCGCTGTCGTTGCAGTGACACTTCAGGACAGACGCTACACATCGCGAGGAAGTGCCGGAGCGAACAGGCCGCCTGCTCCGTATCGCCCACGCGAGCGTAGAACGAGCATCGGATCAGTTCCATCGTTGCCAGGTGGTAGGACGGTTCGGGATCGATGCGAGTGAGGGCATCAATCGCCCGTTCGATTTCGACGAACGCCTCGGACTGGCGATGCATGTCCCAGAACAGGAAGTAGGCGTGTTGGCTGAAGACCCAAGCGCACTCGCGGCTTCCTGAACCGAGCCGCGACTCTGCCCAGTCAACAGTCTCACGCCAGTAGCCCTCCGCTATGTCGATCCGACCCATGTCGCTCGCGTGATTGGCGATCTCTCGCATGGCTACGGTGAGATGCACATCGTCCTTCCCCGGAAGGATGCGCCGCAGGATCTTGAGTCGCTCGTCCATCGCGCGGAGCGCGCCGTCGACATCGCCACTGATGAACGCACCACGGTAGTGGGCTCGAAGGAGATCGGCGACCACCATCGTGTCCTCGCCCATCAGACGTCTCGCTTCGGACAAGGCCAATTCACTTGCATCGCTGACTTTCGCCCAGTCGCCGACGCGCTGCCAATGCCACACCCGGGCCGCAACCGTTTCGATCCGATCCGGATTGTCCGGACCGAGAAGGTCGGTCTTCAGTCGCAGCATCGCGTCGAGCTCGGGAACTCCGGCGTTGTGGGATCGCAACTTCTCGCTGAGGTGGTTCAGTTCCTCGGCTCTGCTGGCATCGCGCGTCGCAATGCATGCGGCCAGCGTTTCGATCGCATCCGCGACGTCCGGATGTTGATCACTCACCGCCACAAGCGTCGTCGCGAGAGCCGCCCGGGCCTCCCGTTCGGCCTCGTCTTGAAGCCCGCGAGCGAGCAGCACCCGGGCGAGCGTCTGGCGGATCGGAGCGATCGATCGATCATTCTCGTCCATCGATTGGCGCAGCGCCATCGCCTCGCGACAGAGCGCTTCCGCGCCGCTCTGGTCGTTGCGGGCCAGCGCGATCTGAGCACTTGTCCGCAACACCGAGGAGAGTTCCAGATGGGCCGTCGGCCCCAACGGCCGCAACGATTCGACAGCGCTGCGCGCCAGAGCGTCCGCCTCATCCAATCCGTTGCGGCCGACCAACAGGTCCGCGAGGCGTCGCCGCGCCGCTGCAACCTGCTCGACGGGCGGATCCTCTTGCATGGTCACCACACGCAGGGCCTCGCGGAACTGCACTTCGGCCATGCGCGGCGAACCCCGCTCGGCGCAGACCTGCCCCATCGCCGTGTAGATCGCCGCTTGAGCCTGCGGATCCTCGGCGAAGAGACCCGCGTAAAGACGATCGGAAAGCTGCGTCACCGCCTGCTGTATCGGCCCCATTCCGAAGGCCGCGAATTCGGGATCAACGGCGGGTATCAGCTCGTGCAACACGTCCGCGACCGCTTCCCATCGCTTCGCCTCGTCGCGGGCGCGTCGCTGCTCGAGCGCCGCGAGTTGACGAGCCGACTCACTCTTGGTCGATGCCACCACGGCGACGATCGTTCCGCCGAGAATGGCCATCGCGATCACCGTTGCAGCGACCACCGGACCGCGATATCGCCGCAGGGTCTTCTTCAGCACATACACATGGCTGTCGCGCCGGGCGTCGATCGCCTCGCCGCTCAGCCAGTGCAGAAGATCGGCGCGCAGCGCCAGGGCGCTCTGGTAGCGACGGTCCATCTCTTTCGAGAGCGTCTTCAGGATGATGGTGTCGAGATCGATGTCGATCAACGGACTGCTCGAACGTGGAGACTTCGGGACAGCCGATCGGATCGCATCGATCGCGTCGGCCACCGAGGTGTCGGTCACATACGGTGACGTGCCGGTGACCAACTCGTACAGCACCACTCCCAGCGCGTAGACATCGCTTCGCGTATCGACGTGGCTCGACGACTCGCTCACCTGTTCGGGGGCCGCATAGCTCAGCGTGCACGCGATCTCGCCCGTGAGCGTCACACGCTCGGCCGGACGTTCGTCAGCACCACGACGGGCGATGCCGAAGTCGAGCACGTGCGGCTGGTCTTCGGCGTCGACGATGATGTTCGAAGGCTTGAGATCGCGGTGGATCACACCGCGCATGTGCGCATGTTGCACTGCATCGCACGTCGCGGCGATCACCGCGACCATCCGCCGCAGTACCTTCGTCGTGTCCTTCTCCTCGGCACGGAGCCGCGCACCCCACGCGTCAAGCATCTCGCCGTCCACGAGCTCCATGGCGATCGCGTAGCGTCCGTCCGGCAACTCCCCGCAATCATGAAGCGTCACGATGCCCGGATGACGCAATCCGGCCGCGAGGCTCGCCTCCCGCTGCATGCGCATGCGGCGCCGCAGCGAACCGACTCGCATGATCTTCACCGCAGCAGGTCTCCCGGTCGGCACATGGACCGCCCGATGCACGATCCCCTGTGCCCCGCGGTGGATCTCCTGCATCAGCCGATAGTCGGTGAGCGCGTGCGTTGGCGATCGTTCGTTGACCGAAACGTCCGGCAGCATCGTCGAGATCGGCAACTGTTCGTCGGGCGACCAATCGACGATCAGCTCTCGAAGGAATTGTTGGTTCAACCTCGCTTCCGACACCGAGGTTCGGCATCGTTCGCACGCAACGGCGTGCCCTCGGGCCTCGGGCGTCATCGGCTCGCTCGCGGCGGCGAACTCGATTTCCTCGGGCGAGAGGCATCGCGCTGACGCTGCGTCGTTCACGCAGCGTTCTCCGAGCTGTAGAGGGCTTCGAGCTCCCCAACGATCTGGCGAAGGCGCGTCGCGGCGCGATTGCGGGCCACATACACCTGCGCCGGCGTCATCGCGCACTCCTGAGCAACCGTGTCGACCGGGACGCCACGCAGTGCCGCGAGTTCGAACGCGCGAATCGTCCGCTCATCGAAGCTCGTCTCGTTGCGCAATCGGCGCATCGCCTCGTCGAGCATTGCCCGGCGTTCTTCCAATTCCCAGATCTGCTCCAGCCGCTCGCTGGCGTGCGACTCGTGGGACATCGAGAGCGGCACCGTCGAATTGATTCTGGCGAGGTTGCGCTGATGATCGCGCACACGATGATCGGCGATCGCCAGGAGCCACGTGCGGAGTCGGCCGCGGGAACGGTCGTACTTGCCGGCCCGCAGATCTCGCACAAACTCGAGCAATGTCTGCTGGGCGACATCGACCGCATCGGCTTCGCCAAGTCCCAGACGAATTCCCACGGCGACAAGGATCGGTCGGTAGCGCCCAACAAACTGATGCCATGCGGCGTCGTCCGCTTCGCGGACGAGAAGGGTCAGCAACGCTGTGGTCGTCGTCATCGGTCCCAAACGAAACTCCGAGCGATGGCCCCACGCCCTTGCGAATACCCCGTCGCTCCTCAGCGTTCATGCATCGCGGCGGGCCGTCTTTCATCGGCCAATCGTACCGGCGGACTCCCTCGCGACCATGCGCCATGCGCGAATTGACCGACGGTCGTCGCGTCCACGCCGCTGGCGGACGGTTATCCGCGCGGTGTGTAGCCCATCTGGCGGTTTCGGTCCTCACTTCCGCCGCGGGGAATCGTCAGCGTCGACCAGTGGTC